>JAISZF010000075.1 GCA_031269415.1 Clostridiales bacterium | reverse complement strand
CTTCTGAACTTTACTCAAAATTCATTTTCTCCAACAGCCACCGCAATATAGTCTTATGATCGCTAATAAGCCGGGCTTCCACAGCCATGCCCACCATTATGTTCTCATCATCGCCCCGGTAACTCTTGATTGGTTTGTTCTCCAAAACCGCTTCCACTATGTAAAAACTCTCGCCGGTCTGTGAGTTGACGCGCGAGTCGGCGGAGATCTGGCTGACGAAGCCGTCCACCATCCCGTATTCCTGATACGGCAGCGCCAAAAACTTGAATTTAACCGGCTGATCGAGTTTTACACCCGCGATATCCTTGTTGCTCACTTGGAGAGAAACCTTGAACGAATCGGAATCCGGCGGCGTTATAGCGCCAACCTCCGTGCCGGACGCGATTACGCCTCCCTCGCTCATCTCAATATTCTGGGTAAACGTACCCTCTATCGGCGCCGTCACCTGGGAATCGTTTATCTGCGCGTCAAGCGCGGCGTTGTTCGCGAGCAGACTATCAATACTGTCCATCGCCCGCTGTATCTCGCCGTCGATTTGAGACAGCAGAGTAATCCTCGCCTGCTCCACCTGCATCAGCGGAGACGTTTTTGTTTTCGAAAAGAGGCTTAGCTCCTGTTCGTAGGCTCTGATAGTCTTCTCCGCGTCGTCTATGTTAACGGCCATCGCGGCGATTTGCGCGTCCGCCGCTGAGAGTTCGGCTTGACGGTATGATTTGATCTTGCTCTCCGCGGCGTTCACCACATTCTGAGCGTCCTGTGTTTCTTTAAGCGCCGCCTCGCCTATTTCGTAAAGAACCGTAATCTTAGCGAGATCCTCCTCAGCCAGGCTCTTATCTTGATTCAGGGCGTCCAAACCCACCGCGTATTTCTGGTACATGGAGGCGTAATTACTTTTAAAGGTGTCATCGCCGTTCTCCATGCTGATCATATCCTGTCCGTTTTCCACGGACAGTCTGTAAAGCTGAAGCCATACATCCTCCGACTGAAGCCTAGTCAGACTGTCGCGCGCGTTTTTCAGCTTGAGTTCCGCGCTCTTCTTCTGCAGATCCACATCTTTCTCACTCTCGGAAACCTGCGTCAACGCGGTGTCGCGTTCCAGCAGAAAGCTCTGTACCTTCAGGCTGTACGCCCGGCCTTTATCCGTATCGATACCCTCCAGGCGGTTTTCAAGCGCGTCTATGCTGTCCCGATACAGATTCAGCATCTCAATATCGGTTTCGAGGCTTGCGATATCCTTGTTGTTGGTATCGCGCTGTATGTATAGAGTCTGGCAGTCAAACCCAAGTAAAGTATCTCCCTTATACACATATTGCCCGTCGGACACGTTAACGCTCAGTATCTTTCCCCCGCTCATAACACGCACCACACTGGCGGACTCATTTGTGCGCACCAAGCCGCCAGCGTTCACGTAAACGTCAATATTGCTGAAAGCCATCCAAGTAACCGCCGCCGCCACCAGTGCGGTTATAATACATGTAAAAATAGCGGCCAGACGGTTGGGTTTCATAAGCAGCAATTCCTTAGAGTCGGAGAGATCCTTGATATCAATAAGGGTTCCTTTCATAAACTGCCTCCGATCCCACGGGGATTTGATCCTTCCAAAGATTATAGTAAAAACCGTGCCTGGCCATCAGCTCATTGTGCCTGCCGGCTTCTACCACAGTACCCTTGTCCATAACATAGATATAGTCGCAGCGCATGATGGTCGAAAGGCGATGCGCTATCATCAGCACGGCCACATCTCCCGTATGCTCGTATATGATCTTCTCTATCGCCCTCTCGGTAATAGAGTCCAGATTGCTGGTGGCTTCGTCCATGATAATGATGTCGGGGTTTTTCAGGATAGCTTGGGCGATGGACAGCCTTTGGCGCTGCCCGCCCGATAGATTCCCCCCGTTTTCCTCTAGGAACGTTTCATATCTCAGCGGAAACTGATTGATAAATTCGTGCGCCTGCGCCATCTTGCAGGCCTCAATAATCTCCTCCATACCCGCGTCTTCAGACACATACCGCATATTGTCGATTATCGAACCGCTGAACAGGAATACATTCTGTGAAATATAAGCGATCCTGCGCCTTAAATGGTTGATGTCTATATCGTTGATATTACAGCCGTTGATAATAATCTCGCCCTTTTCCATCGAATAAAACCGCATAAAGAGTTTCGCGAGCGACGTCTTGCCAGATCCGCTTTCGCCCACCAGGGCCACTTTATATGATTTGGGTATGAACAGACTGACGTCGTTCAGCACGGGCGCCCTGCCGCCATAGCGGAAAGTGATGTTCTTAACCTGAATATCCCCCTTAAGACTGGGAACAAGTTTATTCGCGCCGCCGTGTTTGTCCTCGGCCGAGAGATCCAGTATCTCGCCCAGGCGATCCGCGGCGACGATCGCGGTCTGCATTTGCGGCTGCAAATTTATCAGATTTTGTATGGGATTTACAAAATAGGACAGAAGAGCGTTAAACGTAAGCATCTCGCCCACGGAGAGCTGGCCTTTCAAAACGCTGTCCGCTCCCGCCCACAGTATTATAACCCCCCCTACCCCGCTGATCAACGAACCCAAACTGGCTTGCGCGTTATTCAAGAACCTGTTTTTAAATACGCTCTTCAGTAGTCTGACAAACAGGCTCTCGGTTTTAAACGACGCTATTTCCTCCGCGTTGTAGGATTTGATTAATTCTATACCGTTAAGTGACTCTATCATGTAGGACGACAGTTGCGCGTTATTCTCCATGGTGGTTTCGTTGATCTTCTTTAACGGTTTATTGAACAGAAAGATAACAACCGCGTCCAGCAAGACAATTACCACGGTTATTCCGAATAAGAACCGGCTCTCGTTAAACAGCATTATTCCGCCGCCGACAGCCATCAGCGTATCAATCATTATGGTGAGCGTGGCGGACGATATAGCCTCGCGCACCTTATCTGCGTCCGTGAAACGCGAAACAATCTCACCTATCCTCCTGGAACCGAAAAACGATACCGGAAGGTTAATGACATGCAGATAATACGCGAAGATCAGGTTCAGGTCCAATCGCTGCCCCAAGAAAGCCAATAAATACGCGCGGAAAAAATTCAGTACATCCTTGAACACATACAGCGCGATAACGCCAATGGAGATATACAGCAGCGTCTTCTCCAGTTGGTTGGGCAAGATCTCGTCCATCATCAGCTTAAAATAGAACGAGGACAGAATCCCCAGAGCCGTCAGGAATATTGATACGAAAAAGATACCTGTAATCAGTCTCCACTGAGGGATTAACAGTGAAAAAAACTTACCTATTGTGGTTTGCGCTGTTTTGCCCTTCTGAAAGGACTGATTGGGGGCAAGCACAATCAGAATGCCCGTCCATATCTTGAAAAAGCGCTTTGGCGTATATGTAACTATCCCTTTGGCGGGATCGGCGACAATTATCTTATTCTTATTAATTTTATAAATAACCACGAAATGCAGGAGGTTATCCGTGATTACATGCGCGATGCACGGCAGCACAAATTTTGAGAAGAAAGCCTTATGATCCCCCTTAACGCCTTTCGCGGTAAAGCCAAGCTCCGTGAGGGCTTTCACTGTTCCGAACACAGTGGTGCCTTCCTTATCCGTTCCCGCCTTCTCGCGTATCCGTGAATACGGGAGACTTAATTTATAGTACTTGGATATGGACGCTATACAGGCAATGGCGCAGTCGGATATATCGTGCTGTCGAATACAAACATACTGTCTAAACATGTAGGCCCCTATTAAATATGTATTTACTACATATTATACAGGAATTCACCAAAGTGTAAATAATCCAAAATTTCACAAGAAACTCTCCGCGTCATATGCTTCTCTCAATTTCTCATTTCAATCCACATCCGGGTATTATCCCGGATGACAATGCGCGCCGCGATCTATCTCAAACACACTCGCGTTTGGAAAGAGCCAATTTCTCAGCCAATTTCTCAAACAGCAACTCATCGCCATATTCATGACACAGTGAATACATTCGCAGCCACTCGTTCGCCGGCAATACTTCAACCGCCGATACGCTTGTTCGCTTTTGCGCAAACTTGATAGCCAAGTTTCGGCAGGCGGCGCATCTCCTCGCGCTAATATAAAAAAGAGCCCGTGTTTACATAGGCTCTCATGTCATCGCGGTTCATTATTTACCAGCGCGTTCCCAAACTTCTCCCCGAACTCAACGCAGTCCCTCAACTGCGTTTCCGACGGACAAAACGGAACGCGCAGGCCGGGCAGCGGCATCTCCAACCTTAGCTGTTTTATACGACCTTCCAGGTTAGGCGCCGCCTCGCCGCTCCAGCCGTATGATCCGAATACGCCCAGAAGCTTACCCTTATGATAATAAGGGTTCAAATGCGTGAGTACATTATAGATCGGCGGCAAGGCGTCGCCCACAAGGGTAGGCGAGCCTAACAGGATCCCGTCGGCTTCGTCAATTTTACTCATGGCCTCGGCTGTGTCGTCGTATATAAAATCATACAGCGATACCTCGGCCACGCCCGCGGATCTCAAGCCCTCCGCGATAGACAGCGCCATCCGTTTGGTATACCCGTACGCGGAAACATACGCGATAACGACTGCCTTACCGGATTTAGGCGCGGGTTCCGCCCAGGTTCTGTACAGTTCGATATATTTCCGCGGGTCCTCGCGGATAACCGGCCCGTGGCCGTTGCAGATGGTTTCTATCTCCAAGTCTTTTATCTTTTCCAGGGCGTCCAGCACGTTATTTTTGAACGGACCCAGAATGTTGTCAAAATAATATTTATAAGCGTCATAGAAATCGCCCTCTATAATGTCGTTGAATACCTTTTCGTCGCAGTAGTGGCAGCCAAATGAGTCGCAGGTGAACAGAGTCCCGCTTTCTGCCACATACGTGAACATGGTGTCGGGCCAGTGCAAAAACGGCGCCATTATAAAACGCAGCGTCTTGCCTCCGATATCAATTTCGTCGCCCTCTTTGACCTGTATTGATCTGAATTCCCCATTCACAATCTCTTTCAGGAAGCGCAGAGCCATCCCTGTGGCGGCGACCACGGCGTTCGGACAATACGGCAGCAACTGTTTAAGACTGCCCGAATGATCCGGTTCCGTGTGATTAAGCACAATGTAATCGATATCCGCGGGATCGATTACCGATTTAAGCCTTTCAAAGAATTCATTGAAGAACATGTCCTTGCTGATTTCCACCAGTACGTTTTTATCATTTCCTTTAATGACATAGGCGTTATAAGTCGTCCCATGATCCGTGCGCATAATAATGTCAAACACTTTTAAATCAAAATCCAGACTGCCCACCCAATAGATATCGTCCTTAACCTTTAAACCATTCATGGCTTCCTCCCGAAGTAAATTTTATAATATAATAAGTGAAACGTCCCGCAAAGTCAATTCGCGGGATTGACAGAAACAGAATTAGGGCATATGATTTATCAAAAGTAAGAAAAGGTGCTTTCACGTGAAAAAAATACTAATTGACAGCCATGGCGCGTATATCCGCGCGGCTTTGGCTGAAGACGGACGGCTGTTGGACTTGATAGTGGATAAAAAGAGTGGCCGCTCTATTACAGGCAATGTATATCTCGGCATTGTTAAAAATATTCTCCCAAATCAATTCGCTTTCATTGATATAGGACAACCCAAAAACGGATTCCTGAATTCCACGGAGCACAGCCACCGGCATCCATTGCGTATGGGGCAGAGCGTATTGGTTCAGGTGCGTAAGGATCCGTCCGGGGATAAAGGCGCCAGCTTAAGCCGCAAAATAGATATAGCGGGGCGTTTGGTCGTGCTGTCGGGAAACGGTTCAGGCGAGATAGGAGTGTCACATAAGATAAAGGGCGGTGAGGAGCGGGAGAGGCTGAGATCGGTGGTTCATAACCGCGCGCCTAAGGGACTCGGGGTAATTCTGCGCACAGGCAGCGAGAATAAAGGCGCGGATGAGATTTTGGAGGATCTGGACAAGCAAATCAGCCTGTACAGGAATATCACGGCTAAGGGGTATTATCAAAAGCCGCCGGCTTTGATATATCAGGAGAACAGCTTACTGCATGATTTCTTGAGCGAAAACATAGACGAAATAATTGTGGGCGAGCCGTCCTTGCTCTCGATCGCCGCGCGGGAAGCCGAAAAATACCTGCCAGACGCGAGCGTCCGGCTACATACGGATAAATCGCCGCTGTTTGGCTCTGAAATCGAGAGCCAGATAGACCGGGCGCTGGATAAAAAAATTTGGCTTGACTGCGGGGGGTTTTTGATAATAGAACAGACGGAGGCCTGTGTTATAATAGACGTAAATACGGGAAAGTTTACGGGTCAGAAGAGCCACAGGGAATCCATTCTAAAGACCAATCTGGAAGCCGCGGCTGAAGCGGCCGCGCAGATCCGTCTGCGCAACCTGTCCGGCATGATTATCATTGACTTTATCAATATGGAGTATAAGGAAGATACCCGTAAATTGTACGGATTTCTGACGGAAGCGATCTCACGTGACCGCATTAAGACAAATATCATCGGCATAACCGAACTGGGGCTGATGCAGCTTACACGCAAAAAGACGCGTGAAACCCTAAGCCGGATACTGCTGAAACAATGCCCTCACTGCCATGGATCGGGATATGTAAAGACAGATTGGAACTCATAGATTTCAACTATACGCAAACGGCGCGGACCGCTCCGCGCCATAGTACTTCTTTTGCAGGGAAACAAACGCCGCCAGAGGCCGGCTAAGCGGATAAACCTCTTAATTTCATTTCATACAGAACTGATTCATATTCTTCCTTTACAAATCCATAGGCTAACCTGGAAATCGTGTAGTGCAGATAATTATTTTTATTAGCGTAGCGAGACTTTATTAATTGTTTTTCTTTTTCCGCTATCTGCGTCAGCAAAGCTTGATGCATACAAAGCAACGTTTCGTCATCAAAAGGCAGCCTTTCCAGCGCGATAGTTATATCTGAAGGTCGTAAAGTCATAATATACCTCCTTTTGGCAAATATGAAACAGGGAGGTTAGCCGATGTTGAGCGCGCGACCCGCGCGCTCAAATGCTTTAGTTTTGTTCTGTATACGTTTAACGCCTCTGAATCTATTATAACATATTACTGATTGATATCCCATTGTTAATTATGACGATTATATTTCAATTATTAATTTTTTTTGTAATAATTTCCCAAATTTCGTTGCGTCCGTCCCTAGTTTCGCTTGAGAAAGCGATTATCTCACTTATCCGCGCGGACTCGCGA
>JAISZF010000288.1 GCA_031269415.1 Clostridiales bacterium | reverse complement strand
GAAGATTAGCGGTGTCCTGCTTTCCCGCGCCGTCAATGTCAAAATACAGCCCGGAGCCGCTGTGCTGGACGCTGTAATACCCGTTGCCTATATTCGCGCTTGAGGCCGCCGCCGGCGCGGGGGATGAGCCGCCAATATCCTTAAAGTGGATAAAGGCAGTATAACCTTTCGTATTAGCATTTGGAGTGTGACGATATCCTCCCGCAAAATCATAATTATATTCCTCAACGTCAAAGGTTCCGTTGGAATTTACGGCGCACACCCAAGCCACATGAGTTGATTTCCACGCGACAGCGCCTACCGCCGGAGTGTTGTCAACGCGAATCCCTTTGCCTTGCGCGCGCTCCTTCCATTGTCCGGCGTTTCCAAACCCTTTAACCTCTGAATCCGATAAACCATTTCTGCTGGTCAGGCAATAAGCGACCCATGAAGTGCAGTTTCGGGTATAGTAGCCCCATTTGTCGTAAGCTACGTCAAACTTCGAATCTTTATAAGGATAGCCTTCGTTCGTGTGCCAGCTGGCCGCCTGAGCCGTCCGCGGCAGTCCAAATCCTCCAAATCCTGTCATTCCCGCCATCATTATCACAGTAAGCAGCGCGGATATTACCCGGTTTCTTTTCTTAAACATCCTTTCAACCTTCCTTCTTAAATAATATTTCCATCAAACATCTCAACTCTCAATTCTCAACTCTCATCTCTAATCTCTAAACTCTAAGTTCTAAGCTCTAAGCTCTAAGCTCTGTTATAAACAATGACCACCTTTTGCAGCGAACTGATCCACTCGATCTGGCAGCCCAGGTTTTCAGCTACGAAGCGGATCGGCAGCAGTATCCTGTCGTTGCTCACATACGGCGCGATGTCCATCTGCTCCCCCGCGCCGTTCACGGTGACGTCTTTTCTGTCCAGCCACATTTCCACGGTGCGACCGCCGTAGGCCAGGGTGGCGCGCTTATCGCCTTCGTCCCAGTCCACTTTCCCCCCCATAGCCTCGACGATAGCCCGTATCGGCACCATGGTGCGCCCGTTGGTGATTATCGGCGCCGTGCCGCGCCCGGGGTCGATTTCCATCCAGGACTCGTTTACCTGCATGATGGGATCGTCGATTTTCATCAGTATAAAGCTGTGGACCTTGGTGGGGTCGGTCTTGATGCCGGCGGTGAGTACGGATATTTCTTCGCTGCGCGGCCCGATCTGTTCGGAAATCAGCGCCTTTGTGACAGGGTCGAAAGAGGTCTCGGCGGTTATGGCGGCGATAGTGTAATAATAGCGGGTGTCCGGCTCCGCGTTGGCGTCAAAGAAGCTGGAACCTTTCAGCGGGAAATCGCTGATGGACAGGCCCGCGCCGCCCGGAGCGGCCGAGCGGTAGATCCGGTAGCCGAAGGGATTGCCGGACGGCGTCCAGCTGAAATCTACTCCTATAGGCGTGACCGTCACGGTGAGTTCCAGCTCGCTTGGCGCGCTGACCACCAGTAGTTCCTTGTTTTCCGGCGGAATTACCGGCTCGTACTTCGGTTCCAACAGCGGCTCCGTCTCCCATTCGCAGATGAAGCCGAAATCCGCTGTATTATTGTTATCTCCGTCGTCCCATCTGCCGCCGCTGTTCGGCCGCAATGCCAGGTAATCCTGATTGCCGCTATTGTCCGGCTGGCCGCTATCCCAGTTTTGGTAACCGAACGCTTCGCCGGTAATCCAGGTCCACACGCCCTCGGTGGCCGTGTCCGTGCCGCCCAGCCAGTAATTGCTCCGGCGGACCGGTTTGAACAGGGAATTGACAAAGCTCTGCTCCGCCTGCGAGGTAATAGTCGCCAGATGCCCGCCCAACTGCTCGGCCCGCGTTCTGGCCCGCTCCCAGGTCAGGCCTTCGTCCAATATCTGATACTGATGTCCGTCGTATTCAGCCGGCGCGTAATTCTGCGCCGCGGAAATGGCTGCCGGCGCCGGTTCCCATTCGCAGATGAAGCCAAAGTCCGCCGGGTTATTGTTGTCTCCGTCGTCCCATCTGCCGCCGCTGTTCGGCCACAACACCAGGTAATCCTGATTGCCGGTATTGTCCGGCTGGCCGCTGTCCCAGTTTTGGTAGCTGAACGCTTCGCCGGTAATCCAGGTCCACACGCCCTCGGTGGCCGTGTCTGTGCCGCCCAGCCAATAATTGGTCCGGCGGATCGGTTTGAACAGGGAATTGATAAAATTCTGCTCCGCCAGCGAGGTAATAGTCGCCAGATGTCCGCCCAGCTGTTCGGCCCGAGCTTTGGCTTGCGCCCAACTCATAGCTTCGTCAAATATCTGATACTGATGTCCGTCGTACTCAACCTTTGTATAAGTCTGAGCCGCGGAAATGGGCGGCGGTACCGGCGCAACGGCTGTGACAGAAACGGTGACCGCGGCTGATTTGTTCAGCCCGTCAACGGAAGCGGCGGTGATTACCGCCGTACCCTCCCGGTTGGCCGTGACCACCCCGGCGGCGCTCACCGACGCGACGGAGGCGTTGCCTGAGCTGTAGACCGGAACGGGATTATAGGCATTCGCGGGCGCTATTTGCAGCGAGGAGCTCAGCGCGGCCGTCTCGCCGACTTTCAGTCCGATGGAGGTATTGCTGAACGACAGCGCCGATACCGGATTCACCTTCGTTATACTGAAAGTCTGGCACACGCCCTTGTTGGTATCCCATATCCGCAGCCGCTGGTCTCCGTTGTTCAGGTCCAGCAGCGTGCCCGGCGAGCTTTGCGCGCTCAGGTAGTAGGCGCCACCGTTGTTTTGGATGCGCCACTGCTGATTTGTCCTCCCGTGGTATCCGTTAAAAAAATAGACCGTGGCCCCGCTCTCATTCGCGGCGGCGTCCAGGGAAGCGGCCCGGTCAGCGGTGGTGATATGATAGAGGTTGCTCCCGCCGCGTTGAAAATACAAGACCTGCCGCGCGGTTTTGCTCTCGCGGTCAAAATTCCCGTCCGGCGAAATGAAATAGCCGTTAGCGTTGGCTACGACGGCGTAGAAATCCGTGCCGACGTCGTCCGCGCGGATAGGCGTCGGCGCGGGCGGCGGCGTGGCTACCTGATCGCGGTAGCGGTATTGGGTCTGGGTTATCTCACTTTGGATAAAATACGCGCGCCCCTGCATACAGTACGCCGTCCGGTTGCCCCGGTTGTAGCCCTGCTGGCCGCTGCCCCCGTATCCGCCCGGTTCCAGGCGGGCGCTGCCGTCCAGCTCCGCCTTGGACGCCGTGCAGGTATAAAGGAATTCCCCGTACGACGAGCGCGCGCCGTGACCGGAGTAATCGCCGTTTATGCTGTAGTCGCGGAACACGCGGTTATAGGGCGACGCCGCCTCCTGCGTCTGGTAGACGAACATATTGTAGCCGGTCACCACGGAGCGGGATTCTACCTGCCTCGTACCGCTTGAACCGGGATTATCCGCCGACCAGTCCGACCACGCGCCCCATTCCGCCGCCGCCGCGGAGCCCATTCCCCCCGTCAGCGGCGACAGCGCCAGCGCCAGCGCCAAAACCAGTGCCGCCAGCCCCGGCATCATCTTAGTTCTTTTCTTAACCATATTTTCAACCTTCCTTCCTGAAAATCGTGCCGTCATGCTCAAAATTGTAACGGTTCCGTGTTTGGCTATATATCAAGTTACCGTTTGCGATATCCGCTTAATACATCATCGCGGATAAACGGTTCAGAATAAATACGCTTACAAAAGAAAGCGCGATCGCTATGGATATCTTCGTTTTGCAATGCAAGCTGTTTTTGTTCGATATCAACGCGATCAGGAGCGCATTGATCACTGACCAGACGGTAGTATATCCGCTACGGTTGTACGCGTCCAAATTTCCCAATTCCGCGTATATGGCAACAAATCCAGCTGAAAATCCCATGATGGCGCAGAGTATTGCACATAAGCTGTCCAACAGCGAAGAAACGGCGTCACATGCCGGCATGCGCAGTTGCTTGTTAATTGCCCGCCAAACGAAAAATACAAACGGAATACCCGCGCTCAGCATGGCTTGCTTCGGCAACGGCCATACCAATATCCTAATTCCCCACGCCAGCTCCCATATGATTCCGGCAATATACAAACATATCGTTCCGGCAACGACTCCCGGCAGCAGTGAATTAAAAATCATGGCAAAAAAAGCGAACCCCTTTCCCACCCCATGACTAACAAATGAAGTTCTGTTTTGGCCGGAATTTGCCCGCAGCTTTCTGACCACAGGCGGTATGGTCGACAGCAGGATCGGAACAACTGCGCTCAAAACAAGTAACGTGTGGAAAGTGCCTTCGGTGATTTTCGGCGGAAACGCCACGTACCAATCATATACGCGCTGCAGAAATTCGGGAAGCTCCTTGAAATGAACTCCGCGCAGCCAAATGCCGTATACTGAAGATAACAGCGCCATGAACGCAGCCCCAACAAAGCATCCGTAAATCAAATTCGTTACAATGACGTTCGCGATATCCGTTATGAAAATCATTTGTTGCCTTGATGGGAGGCGTTTTGGGGCCGCCTTTGGGGTCTTTGCGGAGCCTTGTGCTTGCGATTGCGCGGCCACGGGCGGCATGAAAGCGCCCGGTGCCGTCTGCGGCGTACTCGCAGACAGCGGCGCTTGCAGCACTTGCTGTTTCAGCTGCGGCATGGTCGCGCTGGCATAGCGTTCGTCCGCTTCGCACCACGGGCATGACGAAAGGTGATTGGCGTACTGGTGACGGTTATCACGACCGCAGGTTTTCAACCCCTTTTTGTAGTTCTCCAAAGCTCTGTGCCATTTCATGGCGTTGGGTCTTTTCATCGGATCACTGCGACCGTCGATGAACGCCTGCTTGAACAGTTCACCGATTTCATCGGGCATGGCTCTCAGCGGGGGAACCGCGGGGGAAATATGCTTTTTGCCGATTTTAAAGCAATACGCGTCACGTTTGATCGCGTCATTGCCCCTAGCGGGTGAAGCTTGGGAAACCTTCTCATTATCATTAATTCCGTTATAGGGATTGAATCCGTTCATCAAAAGTTTGAAGATATGTATGGCAAGCGCAAAATTGTCGCTCTCTTTGGTAAAGGTGGGCAAGGGAGCGTCCGCAAAATCCTGATCCGCACAGGCTTTCAATACCTCCGGCGCGGCGTATCCCTGCAGACACACCTTGCATCGGTAGGTTTTACCGCTTTCTCTATCGTAGATATGATAGGAATCCGTGTCCAGAAAGGCCACACGGCCCGTTTTTATATCCACGCCGATGTTGCCGGGGTTGAAATCGCCGAATACGTATCCGGCTCTATGTACCTCAGATATAACCGCGCAAATATTTTGCGCGATGATAATTTTCTCCGATGTCGTGGCGTTATATTGCCTGGGAGGGTATTTGTAGAGTTCCGTCAGTTCTTCGTCTATATTCAAACGGGGCATGGCGAAGCCGACGAATTTTCCACCCGCGTCGTATAAAACGTCGCGGGGCCATGCGACTTGCGTTTCCACGCCTGAACTCGGCGGCCGTCTCACCATGATCTTTAATTTTTCTTCGAGTTCGGCGGATACTGTATTGGCGTTGTATATCTTGACCACCATGGCGGGATCGCTCTTTACGCCGTATACTACACCTTCGCCGCCGCTGTTGAAGGGTTTGTCTTTCAAATCATAGCCTTGTGCGTTTAATCCGTGTAAAAGCATGAAAATTATACCTCATTTGAATAATTTATTTGTATTATCGCCGCTGCTGAATTCTCAGGTTCTTCTTCCTCCGCTATGCGCCGTGTTGCGTTATTGACGCCTAAGGAAGGGAGTACGTCGGCTTTTTCCGGCGCTATGTATCCGTCGTCTTGAAACAGATGCGGGTACGCTTTTTTTCTGTACGCGTTTTTCCACTTTTCTTTCAACTCGTCCCAGTCCGGTTCGTCATAATACTCCGGCGGCTGCTCCGCAACCGGGACATCGTTGTCGAGAAGAACGACGACGGTTTTGTCGTCACTCACTTTGTCCGCGGGAATGCCGGACACAAAGCTGTGTATGCGCGCTTCCGCCGCGCTTTCGCCATCTTTTTCCATGCCGGATCTGTCCGTAAAGAAACGCAGGAGGGCAACGTACAGGGCGACGGGCTCATCTTGGAGATAGATCGGACAAAATGTCTCCAACAAGCCGTCCGTCGCAAGCAGGACACCGGCCACCCGGCTGGGGAACTTGCCGAACACCCATTTTTCTTCACCGAAGTATAAGGGAAACACGCGTCCCAGATCGTCGCGTTGCTGCTCCGTGACTTTGAGGTACAGACCGTTTTCTGTCAGCGCGATGGCGCCGCTGTCGCCGGAGTGTCCGTAATACAGGCGTCCGCCACTCAGCACCGCTACGGTCAGTGTCGTATCGCACTGATCCAAATCAAAGTTCTTTTTCCCGGCTTCCGCCTCTATTGCATTTTGGGCGATGCGAAAGGAATCGCGCAAGACCCGCAGAATATCCGCATCACCCATATCCGCTTTTATATGTTTGGCGCAGTGGCGCGTCACGATCCGTACCGCAAGCTCGGCAGCCATGCCGGAATGTTTTTCGCTGCCGAGTCCGTCGGCGACAGCCCCGACGGCGGCTCCGTCCGGCAGTTTTGCCGTCTCATGCGCATCCTGACAGGGTATACCTTCCGCTTCGTGGGCCGGGCCGCAGACAGTTACCCCATACGAAAAAATCATTGGCTATCTCCTTTCAAAATATGCTTCACTCTGCGCGCCTACATCCAGTCGGTCGTATCCTTGTCGACATTTTCCGGCAGCGGCAAGCCTTTCGGCCTCTCACCCGGCGAGCTCTGCGAAACGCTGCGCATACTTTTGCCCACCCAATTAAAGAAGCTGTAAAAATCATACCCCTTTAGCTTCATAACCCGTTCACCCGACAGCAGATGCAATGGCTTTGGGTCGTAGCCTTCAACACCAAGCGAAAAAAAATTCAACTTTCCGGCTTCCACCAAACGAACCACTCTTTTGGCGACGGCCGTCACATCGCCGCCAAATCCGTCGGAAATCATTACAATCCACGGTTTATAGGGTACTGTGCCCGCTTGCTTGTAAAAGCGCTCGCGTTCTTCAATCATTTCGACGGCCGTTTCAACGGCGGGCGCCATGGATGTTCCGCCGCTAGCCGTGAGGTTCACGGGCTCCATATATTCGATAGGCACCCACGGCTGCACAATCTCCGTGGCGTGATTGAAAGATACGACCGCCACATCAAGGATTTCTCTGGTGCGTTTATCCGCGCACACTTCGTTCTTGAAGCGATTCAGCGCGTCATTCAGCAACGTGATCGGGGCTCCGTCCATGGAGCCGGAAACGTCCACCAGCAACAGGCAGGCCATATGCGGCTCGCTGGCGCTGACAATGGTCGGCGTATCGTAATAATTCATCTGTTCCAACATGCTAATTCCTCCAAATCGTGTGTTGCGGCTCTTTTAAATATGTTTTGGTTGTGAAAATAATAGTCGGGTCGTTATCAAGCAATGGTTCTATTTCTTGACATGCGACGTGTAAATAAATACAAGCCTGCTTTTGAGCCCGCTTTGTTCGTTCAGGCTAACAGCTGGCAACAATTATAATTTAGTTGCTCTTTCCATAAGATTTGCATTTTTTAAAGATGCTCAATTTACCTCCACAGCGGTAAGGATAGCTTCAGCCTCAACACTTCCTTATCTTGCGTTCTAATACTTTGCTGTTTGGCAGATGCTGGGCGAGATTTTCTCGCCCAGCAAACCGTATCGCCCCACTAACTCCGTCTCGCACAACGATCCATCGCCGCGCTTAGCTCATTACTCTCTTCACCGGCAACATTTGACCATTTGGAAACTATTTCAGATGCCCACGACGGAATACTTGCCAAATTTTTCGCGGCATCAATTGCCGCTATCGCTGCCCTTACCTGTGAATCCATGATTTACCCTCCTCTCATTCGTTATGTTTAATGTATAAACGCATGACTACCCGTGCTAGATGTAGCGCACGAGCGAGTCTAAACATTTATCCCTGATTTTGATCGCGACGCCGCCCGTAATTCCGCAAACTGAGCGTCTGTAAGCGGATTGTCGCCAAGTTTAAGCTTCGTCAGATTCGTCAGGCCCGACAGCGGCACGGGGCTTAAAACGCTACATTAAATTAAGCGCTATCACCACTACCACAACGTAAAACAGCACGCCTATTATCACGCTTACCAAAGCGCCCTTGCCAGCGGATTTCGCTTTAAGCGGTTTGGTATCTTTCCATACCAGCCATAATATAAGACCCGCTATCGGAATGAGAAATCCCAAAACAGCCATGCCCGTGGAAGGTCTGTCCTCCGGGTAAGCGGCCGGGGCCGGGGTGAATTTCTGTTCGTTGTCCATTTTTTTCTCCTTTTTTCGCGGTTGCTCTACAAATTTCGCGCCCAGTTATAAAGGCCAGCCATTTACGCCTGACTGACGGCGGTTTATTTTCATTCAGCCATTTTCCCCCTTTCCGTGCGCCAAATGACGGAATTGTATTTCTGTCATAACCTTTAGCCTTGAAGAAATAACAAAGGGGGGATGAGCGCTCAGTTTAAGAAAAAAAAGGGGAATGCTTTTAAAAAAAGGCATGGCAAAGCAGCCAGCGGCAAATCCGAAATGCCACCGGCTCTTTTGTCATGTAGTAAATGTGTGGCCATATGTATAAAACCCTAAATATAAACTGGTTGTGAACTTATCTTTTTTCCATTATAATGTCGAATAAAGCGGAACATTATTTTTTACGATACCTTTACATGACAGAAATACAATTCTGTCCTTATCCGGCCGCCAGCCCCAGCGCGTCTACCATTTTCCGGTGTTCAGCCCCGCTCTCCATGATATAAATACGCGTGGTTTTTACATCTGAATGGCCTAACAGGTCAGCCAGCCGCATGATGTCTTTTTCCACTGAGTAAAATACGCGGGCGAACAGATGCCGCAGGTTATGGGGAAAGACTTTTGACGGCGCGACCCGGGCGCTCCCGCACAGTTTTTTCATGTCCGCCCATATGCTGCGCCGATCCAGCGGGCGGCCGCTTTTGGTGACGAAGATACAGCCTGAATCGATCCCGCGTTTTTTCGCGTAGGTGAGTAATAAGGGCTTCAGTTTTTTCGGGATGAAGATTATCCGCGTTTTGCCTTTGTTGCTGATAAACGCCTCGCCCGCCCGCACCGCTTCCACGGTGACGGATTTCAGCTCGGACACCCGTATGCCGGTGGAGCATATAGTCCGCATGGCCAGGTTCAGACGCTCGTTTTCGCCCCGTTTCGCCGCCAGCAGGAGACGCTCGTATTCCGCTTTCGTAAGCTCTTTTTCCCGCTCCAGGAAAGTGCGGCGCTGGATTTTCAGATACTTTATTTTTATGTCCCAGCCCTGGAAAGCGAAGAA
>JAISZF010000254.1 GCA_031269415.1 Clostridiales bacterium | reverse complement strand
CGGACAGTTTCCAAGAACTCCGCGCGAAATTCAAGATCGACGAGAGCCTCCCCAACAAAGAGGCGCGCAAGATTCTGAATCTTTGCAATATGCTGTACCTGCAGCGGTATAAGTCATGGGAGACGATTACTATCGCCTATGAGGTGGATCTCGCCACGCTGTCGGTGATTGAGGAGGAAAGCAAATACGCCGGCTTTTCCGCCGAGATGCAGTCTGTGAGGGTATATCCCGAAGGCAAATATTTCTCTCATATAGTTGGTTATACGGCGCGAATAACAGAGGCGGAATTAATACAATATGAGGATTTTAGCTACAGCGATACGGATCTGGTCGGCAAGAACGGTATCGAAAACACTTATGAAATTCAATTGAGGGGGACGGATGGCGCCGCTTTGGCTGAGGTCACGTCGTCGCAGCGGATAGTGAACTATCTGCCGGATGAAATACCCGCTGTTTCCGGAGATAACGTTTATCTTACACTTGATAGGGATCTGCAGGTTTTTACGTACGAGATTCTTGAGGATATGCTCCGGGACACACTGATCAATGAATTGCGGGGGGAAGGCGGCACAAAGATACCCATTACCGTTAATCAATTCTTCAGCTCTTTCGCTAAGGGCGTTTCCCTTGATCTGGAAAAGATTATGTCCGCGTCGGACGGCAGCCCCGCCTTGGCTTTGAAGAATTACGCGCTTATGGAAATGGCGTCGCTGGACTTGCAGAAACCCGTGATAAGGAAGTGTGTCAATAAGCTGTGCGCCCGCGCCAACGAAGCGGCAAAGATCATAAAGGACGAAAACTTCGACATGGATCAGATCACGGAGCAAATCATGTCGTCAGCCGCCGACAATCCATACGCGGAATTGAGAGACTTTGTGTTAAGAGAAACGTCGGCTCTGGATCTGGATAAGACGGAGATCAGAGAATGTCTCAGAGGTCTTTTCGCGGAGGCGGTTGAAAACAACCAAATCTCCAGCGCGGAAATGCTGATGATTATGATAGAGCAAAAAATAATCACTGATGAGGGCGGCAGTCTGTACGGCGATCTGGCGAACGGCCGTGTGTCCGCCTTAAATGTTATACTCGAAAAGCTCGCCGCGGACGAAATAACCCCACAGATGACCAATTTGGATCCGTGTACGGGCTCGGTGATCGTGACCGATGTAAATACCGGGAACGTACTGGCCGCGGTCGGCTATCCGTCGTATGACTCAAATAAACTGGTGAATAAACTGGATTACGATTATTTTGTTAATATTAATGAGGATCCGACACTGCCATCAATAAACCGGCCGTTTAAAGAACGCAGGGCGCCCGGCTCCACCGTTAAGATGATCTCCGCCATTACCGCGCTGGAAAGCGGTTCGATAACCCCAGACAGCAAGATACACGACGGAATAACGTTCACATCCGCCGGGCTTCCCTATCTGAGATGCTGGTCGGCCGCCGGTCACGGATCCATTGATGTGGCGCACGCTTTGGGGGTATCCTGCAACTACTTCTTCTGCGAGGCGATTTATCGCCTGGGAAATGACAAATTAGGCAATAAACTGGACAGCATAACCCTCATGGATAAATATGTAAGCAATTTCGGGCTGAACGGCGTGTCCGGCGTTGAAATAGGCGAAACCTCGCCTATTATGCCGACGCCCGAGCAGAAGAAACGTATCGGGCTGGCCGTTAACCCAAACGCCGCGGCGTATGATCTGGAGTGGCATGACGGCGACACTGTCCAAACCGCCATCGGGCAGGGGTTCAGTAACTACACCGCGGCCAACATGAATAAATATATCCTGACGCTCGCGACACAGGGGAGGCGCTATCAGTTGCAATTGGTAGACAGCGTTCGCGGCGCGGACGGGCGGTTAATAGAAAAAACGCGTCCGAATCTGGAGATGGACATATCCGACATATCCGATTCCACGTGGGAAGCCGTGTATAGCGGTATGCTTTCAGTAACAGAGGCTTCAAACGGCACCGGCGCGAGCGTATTCAAGGATTTCCCAATTAGGGTCGCCGGCAAAACCGGCACAGCGCAGCAAGTGACGGACGGCAGCCGTAACGATCATTCATCTTTCGGCGGGTTCGCCCCGGCGGAAGACCCGCAGATTGCCGTATATGTAAGCATTCCGTTCGGGGACACAAAAGCCATGCCCGCGTTGGCTTCACAAATAGCTTTAAAGGTAATGAACGAGTATTTCGGCCTGGATAACGAACCTCAGTATCCCGACGCCGTAAACGGGCTTATCAGTTGAATCTGGAGGGATAGATGATTGCACGATGAGAATTCCGTAATATTTAAGGGCACGACAAACGGCATAAATGTGTGGCTTGACGAGCATGCCGATTTAGACGCGCTTAAGGATGCCCTCCGTTTAAAAACACTGGAAGCAAAAACCTTTTTTGAAGACGCGGAAACGGCTATAACGTTTTCCGGCAGGCCGCTTAATAAGAATGAAGAAGCGGAAATGCTTGATATAATATATAAAGAAACAAATCTGAGCATTTCCGTCACCGAACCCATCGCCGCCCGGGAGGGATATGACAGCCTGGCGGCGAGGCTGGGTCTGGCGCCGCCCAGCATTCTTCGGTCACGCAACGAACAGTTGACGTATTATTACGAAGGCGCGCTGCGTAACGGGCAATCCATCCGTTATAACGGCAGCGTGGTGGTGTTGGGCGACGCCAACCCCGGATCGGAGATCGTCGCGCGTGGTAATATCATTGTAATGGGGGCTTTGAAGGGTTTGGTACACGCGGGATGCACCGGCGACGCCTACAGCTATGTATGCGCTCTGCGCCTGACTCCGACGCAATTACGCATCTGCGACATTATCACATACATTCCTGAGGAGAAGAAAAACAGAAACAAGAACACGCCGTCGTACGCTTATATACAGGAAGGCGTTATCTACATCGCTCCGCTCAACCATGGCTGAGATATTCGATATGTTATAAACGCGGGAGGGAATTAAATGGGAGAAGTTTACGTCGTAACATCCGGTAAGGGAGGTGTTGGGAAAACCACTTCCACAGCCAATATCGGCACCGGCCTGGCTATCGTCGGTAAGAAAGTCGTAATGGTGGACGCGGATATCGGGCTGCGGAATCTCGATGTGGTTATGGGGTTGGAAAACCGGATTGTTTATGACATCGTCGATGTAATAGAGGGTACCTGCAGGCTCAAACAAGCGTTGATAAGGGACAAGCGCTACAGCAACCTCTATCTGCTGCCGGCCGCGCAGACAAAAGACAAATCCGCGCTTTCGCCGGAGCAGATGCAAAAACTCTGCAAACAACTGCGGGAAGAATTTGAATATGTGATAATCGACTGCCCGGCGGGTATTGAACAGGGTTTTAAAAACGCCATAGCCGGCGCCGATAAAGCCATAGTTGTTACAACGCCCGAAGTATCGGCCGTGCGCGACGCCGATCGCGTCATAGGCTTACTGGAAGCGAACGATCTGCGCAACCCGCTTCTGGTCTTGAACAGGATCAGACCGGAAATGGTAAAGCGCGGGGATATGATGACAATAGAAGACGTTATGGAGATTCTGGCAATAGAGATACTCGGTGTGATTCCTGATGACGAAAGCATCGTAATTTCCACCAATCGAGGAGATCCCTGTGTGGCGGATGACAGCTCGTGGGCGGGGCGCGCCTACCGTAATATTACCCGAAGGCTGCTTGGCGAGATTGTGCCTCTCATGAAACTTCAGCAGGAAAAAGGATTTTTTGGAAGAATTCTCAAGTTCTTCCGATTCGGGAGTTAGGAGCTGTGATACTTGTGGATATGTTCAATCTACGCTGGAGAAGGCACCAATCGAGAAAATACGCTAAGGATCGGCTGAAGGTTGTGCTCGTGAACGATAGAGCCAGTTGCTCCAACCAGGTGCTTGAAATGCTGAAGAACGATATTGTTAAGGCTTTAAATATATATATGGATATTGATGCGGATGAACTGGATATTCAGATAACCCAGACGCCTGTCGAAGACTCTCAGGGAGAATATATGCCGATGCTTAACGCGAACATACCTATAAAGAGTATTCGGAAATTTAAGGAACAGTTGATCCGCAGACAGTGATATTGTATATTATTTTTATAATAGTGACTAAGATTTTACATATCCGGTACATAATTATGATAGTGCCTGGGGGTGTTATGGTTGAGTATACGCAGGCAATGGCAGAGTTTTGATTTTTTATTGGTGCTGATGATCATTGGGTTCGCGATTTTCGGGGTTCTTATGGTAGGCGCGGCTTCGTCATATTCAACCAAAGAATCTGTTATCAGAGCGTATGGCAGCCAGAAGCTCTTTTTCGCGTCCGGATTGGTTATCCTGGCGGTTGTGACTGCTGTGGACTATCACTTTATAGCGCGGTTTTACTGGCTGATTTATGGCGTTATGATAGCTCTGCTTATAGCCGTATTGATATTGGGGGAGGACGACCCTACCGGTACCGCCCGCTGGTTCAGGTTCAGCAATTTCACCATTCAGCCCTCTGAATTTTCTAAGATATTTATAATCATATTTTTGGCGAAATTCATTGACAAATTGCGGGATTCGATAAATAATATAGGTGTTTTGGCTGTGCTAGCGGCTTTGGTTGTCGTTCCGGTAGTACTCATTATGAGGCAGCCTTCTTTGTCCGCCTCTCTTGTAATAGTATTTATCAGCGTATGCGTGATATTTTCGTCCAACCTGAAGCCGCGGTATATACTGATCGCCTTATCAGTTGTCATTCCGATTCTATGTCTGTTTATATGGGATTTGAATAATGAAGACCGTGTTTTTATAGACGAGGTTTTGGGTCATTATCAGGTGGACCGCATTGAAACGTTTCTCAATCCGGAGAGAAACAGCGACGAATTCTATCAAACGAGCGCGTCGCTCACGTCTATCGGTTCGGGGATGCTTGAAGGTAAAGGTTATAGACAAGGCTCTAATATCCCCGCGGGTGTAAATGATTTTATTTTTTCGGTTGTGGGTGAGCAGTTCGGTTTTGTAGGTTGCGCCGGAGTGCTGATTGTATTCTTTATCATAATCAGTAAGTGTATTATAATTGCCAATCGATCGCCGGATACGCTGGGCAGGCTGATGGCTATGGGGGTGGCCGGAAAGCTTGCTTTTGAGGCGTTTGTGAATGTGGGTGTGGCAACAGATATTATGCCGAATACCGGCATGCCTTTCCCATTCCTGTCTTCAGGCGGTTCATCAATGTGGGTCAATATGGCTTGCATCGGGTTGGTCTTAAATATAGGGCTTTTTAAGGCCAAGTCAATCTTCAAGGGGTGAGTTTTACGAACATAGCACTTATAGCGCACGACGGAAAAAAGAGGCTCATGGAGAATCTGTGCATAGCCTACAGGCACATTTTGAGCAGGCATACCCTTTATGCCACAGGGACCACGGGGCAGATCGTCGAAGAAGCGACGAATTTGCCCGTCCATAAATATTTAGCCGGGCATCTGGGCGGAGAACATCAATTAGGAGCGCAGATCGCTCAAAATGATATCGATTTGGTGATCTTTCTGCGGGAGCCGATTGTACAGCGGTACGTGGAGCCGGATATAAACAGTATCCTGAGGCTGTGCGACGTTCATAATATTCCGCTCGCCAGTAACCTGGCTACGGCGGAGGCGCTGCTGTTAGCTCTAGATCGCGGAGATCTGGATTGGAGAAACCTGGTTAAGAAATAACAAAAGGACGAACCTTTAGGTCCGCCCTTTTGTTCAGCGTCCGATTGCCGTTTTACTAAACGTTCTCAGTGACGCCATTACACTGTCTGTGCTCTGAGGCTCGTTACAACCAGGCGCGCCCCGTATTCATGCGAAACGCGAAGCGTTACGCTCTGATCGGAAACGACGGCCAACTGAACAAAATCACCATAATTAAGGTGCCTGATGATTGTTCCGCTGAAAACAGTGTCGAAAGTCGTGCCAACGACATGCTTCACAGTGCTGTTAGCGATAACACTTCCGTTTACGAGAAGGTTCAAAGTCACATTCGCCTGGGCATTCAAGCTGATAACCGACAGATAATACTCAAATAAATAATCATTGTCGAGGTATACCCTTATGCCATCCGGTGTGTTAATATCCACGTTATAGTAGTCAAACCAATTGTTTAGCAAAATAACGGTGGATTGATTGGCCGTCAGATTCAAATCAATCTGTGAGGACTGATATCTGCCGCCAAAAGCGGAATTAACTGTCGCGGCTGGTCCAGGAGGTCCGGCGGGGCCTTGCGGGCCGACGGGACCTTCAGGACCGGCTGGGCCAGTAGCGCCTGTGGCTCCGGCGGGGCCGGCTGGGCCCATGGGACCAGTGGCTCCGGTAGCGCCTGTGGCTCCAGCGGGACCGATAGGACCAGTTGCGCCTGTGGCTCCAGCGGGGCCTTCAGGACCGGTAGCGCCTGTGGCTCCAGCAGGGCCGGCAGGGCCTTGAGGACCAATCGGGCCGATGGGACCGGTCGCGCCAGTCGCGCCTGTAGCTCCAGCGGGGCCGGCGGGACCTATAGCTCCGGTTGCGCCAGTCGCGCCAGCGGGGCCGGCAGGACCTTGAGGACCAATCGGGCCGATAGGACCGGTAGCGCCTGTAGCTCCAGCGGGGCCGGCGGGACCAATCGCGCCGGTTGCGCCGGTTGCGCCAGTCGCGCCAGTGGGACCTTCAGGACCGGTAGCGCCTGTGGCGCCAGCAGGGCCGGCAGGGCCTTGAGGACCAATCGGGCCGATGGGACCGGTCGCGCCGGTCGCGCCAGTCGCGCCTGTAGCTCCAGCGGGGCCGGCGGGACCTATAGCGCCGGTTGCGCCAGTCGCGCCAGTGGGAC
>JAISZF010000167.1 GCA_031269415.1 Clostridiales bacterium | reverse complement strand
GTCATTCCGCGTACTTTAAGAGTTTGCCCCGACGCGGACTGAAAATATTGACGCACGCGATTCGCCAGGTTCAGAGCTTTGCCCACATAAATAATTACCCCGTCCCCGTTCTTCATCATATATACACCGGGTTTTTTGGGCAGTTTCTTTAGCTCTTCATGGATGTCAAACATACCTGTACCTCATTTCCAAATGACAAAAAATTCAATCGTGCTATAATATATATTGAAAAATTTTTTGATCAGGTGTATACTGCTTATTGCATAATACGGCAAAAAAATACAAATCATAGACATAAATATATGTGGGGGTTTATATGCTGGCTGTCGTCTATCTGCTGCTGAGTATCTTTCTCGGTTACATATTTATTAATATATTCACGCCCTACGTTTTCAGGCCAAAAAGTTTATACATGCATTTCACTCGTTCAACGAGGCTGTTCCCGCGGCTTTTTGTTGTGTTTCCCGCCTCGTTTACCGTCGGCGCGATCCTTTCGGGATGGCTGTTATACATACCGTCATATTTACTGCGCGATACGGAAAGACCATTGTTTTACGGCAGTATCGCCGCCTTTTCGGTTATGATATTTATAACAGTGCCGTACTTAATTTTCAAGCGCTCATTTATTCGTGATCTGCGTCTGCTTTGTACGGATTTTTTTGAAACCATTAAGGAAAACATAATTCTGGCCGTTTTTTTCAGCTTTGCGCTGGCGTTCGCGATATGGCTGATGACACTTACGTTCTATATAAAAGACGGAAATATACACATGGGCGTGTCTGTTTTCAGTGATTTCGCGGTTCATACCGCTATTATACGTTCATTTTCAGAAGGAAGCAACTTTCCGACCCAGTTTCCGCATTTTCCGGACGGTACCATACGCTATCATTTCATGTTCCAATTCTTCACAGGGGCGTTGGAATACATGGGCATGCGCATAGACATCGCGCTGAACCTGATGAGCGTAACCGCGCTGTTAAACGCGACACTGCTTTTATACGTAGTGGCCGTTATCGTCACGCAAAACCGTTCGGCCGGCATATTAACCGTTGTCCTTTTCCTGTTTCGCAGCTCGTTCGCGGCGCCGCGTTTTATTATGGAGAATTGGCCGTTCGGCAGCACTGAAGAGTTTATTACTCTTATTACAGGCAAAAACTCGTTCATTACCCCGTTTTCCAACGATTCCTCGTTTCTGGGATATACCACCAATGAGGAGACGTGGGGGCTTTATAATATGAACGTGTACGCCAATCAAAGGCATTTCGCGCTGGGTATCAGTATGACGCTGTTCGGCTTACTTGCCATGATCCCACTGATGAAAAAGATGTACTATATCTACGAGTACCGTTCGCTGACAATTAAAGAACGCGCGAAAGAGTTCTTTTTTACCGCCAGCGCGTGGGCGCCGCAAAGTTATTGGCGCGCCGCCGCGCTGGGCGTTCTGTTCGGGGCGTCGGCGTTCTTTCACGGATCCGCGGTAATCGCGCTCTTGAGTATGCTCGCGGTCATGGGGCTGTTTTCAAAACACCGCTTGGAGTATTTGATAATAGCGGCCATAACATACGCGCTCGCCACCCTTCAGACGAATTTTTTCGCTCCCGGTGTGGAATTAGCCAGACCGCGTCTGGTTTTCGGTTTTATATCGCCGGATAAATCGCCTATGGGCTTAGTCGCGTTTATCGTTATGCTGACAGGTATTGCGCTGTTTCTCGCCTTATTGGGCTTATTCACGCACTTCAGGCGTTTTAAGGTATTCTTCCTGATGTTCCTGACGCCGTTAATCATTACGTTTACCATCTCGCTCACGCCGGATGTGACGGTGAACCACAAGTTCTTGATGATATCCATGGCCTTGCTGAATATCTTCGCCGCTTACGCCGTTTGCGTTATTATGGACAGCGTTCCCGGCAAAGCGATAGGCGTGATCCTGGTGGCGTTTATGGTTTCCACAGGCGTTATCGACGCGCTTACCGTACAGAGCCGCAACGGCGGCGGCAGAAGCATAGCTATCGCTCGGACCAGCCCATATCAGGAGTGGCTGCTGAATGAAACAGAGCCGGGCTCCATATTCTTAACCGCCTGGAACGGCGTTAACGAACTGTTCTTCACCGGGCGGTACGAATTCTACGGCTGGCCTTATTACGCCTGGTCCGGCGGGTACGATACCGGCGGTCGGCAGGAGGTATACAGAGCGATGCTGCGCCCCGGCGACGCCGAAAATTTCAGCCGTCTGGCGAAAGAGAACAAGATATCGTATGTCGTCATCGAGCCCGAATTATTCGACGTAAATGACATGGGTTTTCATTTTGCCGATCCGGATCTGCTTAATATCCTCCAAAGCAAATTTCCGGTTGTTTATTCCGAGCCGGAAAGGCAGTTATATGTGATAAAAACGGATTATAATCCGTAGA
This sequence comes from Clostridiales bacterium, assembly GCA_031269415.1. Classification (GTDB taxonomy): domain Bacteria; phylum Bacillota; class Clostridia; order Lachnospirales; family WQUN01; genus JAISZF01. The sequence continues at coordinate 2,283 of JAISZF010000167.1, read as the reverse complement.
CAGAAAGGGGATTACAAATGAACATCGCCATAATAGGCGCGGGACCCGCGGGTCTTGCCGCCGCTTGGGAATTATCAAAACGCGGTGAGAATATAACGCTGTATGAAACGGATAAAAGCGAAACGGGCGGACTTGCTGGAGCCGTGCCTGTCAATGACACGTATATTGACCGTTTTTATCACCATATATTCACAAGCGACACCGACGTTTTGGATCTGATTAGCGAAATGGGACTGTCAAAGGATATGCTGTGGGTTGAGCCTAAAAACGGAATTTTCCTTAACGGGACACTCTACCCTTTCACAAGCCCAATGGATCTTATAACCCTGCCGGAGGTTTCGCTTATCGGGCGCTTCAGGATGGGGCTGGCCGTTCTTATGGCTAAGAATGTTAAAGATTACCGGAGCATGGAAGGCGTCAACGCTAGAGACTGGCTGATTCAAAAGACCGGAAAGGACGCCTACGAAAAGATATGGCGCAATCTGCTCTATTCCAAGTTCGACAAAGACGCGGACAGCGTGTCCGGCGTTTGGATCTGGAACAAGTTTAAGCTGCGCGGTTCAACCCGTCAGAATATCAGCAAAGAGATGTTGGGGTATCTGAGCGGCAGTTTTTTCAGGCTGTATGAAATCCTTGCGAATCGTTTGAAGGATGCCGGGGCTAAGATTGTATATGAGCCTGTTACGCGTATAAACGGCGACGGCGGTAAGGTCGTCGTCGAATCCGCGCGCGGCGCCACCGTATACGACAAGGCGTTGTTTACCGCGGCCCCCGCACTGCTGTGCGGGCTGTGCGATTTTCCCGCCGAGTATAAGACGAAGGCGGTTTATACCAAATACAAGTCCAACATATGTATGACCATTATTACGAAGCAGCAGGTTTCCGACTATTACTGGATTACCGTCGCGCAGCGCGGAGCGCCGTTTGTGCTGTTTATCGAACATACCAACCTGATTAAAGACGCTGACTACAAAGACAAACATATTATATATCTGTCCAGATACGTTGATGAAACGGATCCGTTTTTCCAAGCGTCGGACGATGAGATAAAGGGCGTGTTCTTTGAGTATCTCGGCATGTTGTTTCCCGGGTTCAGGCGCGAAGCCGTTATGGACAGCTATATAAACAGGGCGGTTTATGCGCAGCCTGTCGTCGGGCTGAATTATTCCAAACACATACTGCCGTTTGAAACACCTGTAAAGAGGCTGTATTTAGCCAGTATGGCCCAGATTTATCCCGAGGACAGGGGCCAGAATTACGCGGTTAATATGGGCAGAAAGATAGCGAAGATAATGAGTGAGGAAAAATTATGAAGGGCGTACGCGTATATTTAATAGTTACAGCCATGTTATTTCCAGTGATATTCCTATGGAAGAATTTCGACTTTGTACAATTCTTTAAATTGTGGCTGGTTCTGTTCGGGCTTGGCGTTATCTTTATCCCTCTTACGGGCGTTATATTCAAGCGGTTTGCCGCGAAGGGGTATATTTTCGCTAAGATTATTGGGATAGCGGTTTCCGGATATACGCTCTGGATACTGGCGTCACTCAAGATACTGCCTTTTAGGGCGTGGACGGCGTATCTGGTGATTCTGGTATGTTTTGTCGTGAATATCTACATCAACAAAAAAAACCGTGTATACGAGAGTGTTTTTAAAGATAAGGATCTCCTGAAAAGAGTCGTGTTTCAGGAAGCGCTGTTTATATTCGCCCTGTTTTATTGGTCTTACCTGAAGGGGATAAACCCGACCATCGAATCCCTTGAGAAATATATGGATTTCGGTTTTATGAACTCCATACTGCGTAGCGGCTATTTTCCCCCGATGGATATGTGGTATGCCGGAAAGCCCATTAATTATTATTATTTAGGGCAGTATTTCGCCGCTTATCTGACCCGGATCAGCTTTGTGCCCCCACAGATCAGTTACAACTTAATGATAGCGATGCTTTTTTCCGTTTCGTTTATGGCGTCCTTCACGATCGGCGAGCATCTCTTTGAGATCTACGAGCAGAACTCCAATAATTTTTATCCTTTGAAATACGCCAAGCCTTTCTGCGGCTTGCTGACCGGTGCGCTGGTTACGCTGAGCGGAAGCATGCACACGCCCGTATACACCATATTCGCGAGGGATAAGAATCCGTACGGCACTTACTGGTACCCTGACGCCACGCGCTATATAGGCCATAATCCGGTGGTAGAGGGCGATAAAACCATTCACGAGTTCCCGCTCTATTCCTATGTGGTGTCGGATCTGCACGCGCATGTTTTGAATATGATATTCGT
>JAISZF010000132.1 GCA_031269415.1 Clostridiales bacterium | reverse complement strand
GCGCCGTCATCGGGAGGCGGTCCGAGGGAGCGATCGGCGGCGGTTACTTGGCTAACGCTTTCGCGGCGATAGAGGTTGAGGCACAGGTGAGGATTGGGATGATGTTTCTTAACATGCGGTTGTTTGAAGGAATAGAAAGCGCGCGGGCGTTTCGCGGAGGGTACACGTATGAGGTTGAGTGTTTCAGAAAATACTAACGGGCGGAGCGGCGGCGCGCGGGCCAGTGTGACTGTCGAAGCCGCTCTGGCTCTTCCCATATTTATTTTTGTTCTCCTGTCGCTAGCTTTTTTGATACAAGCGCTGCGAACGCATGACGTGATCCACAGCAGTCTGATAAATGCCGCGAATACAATGGCTCTTCAATATTATACCATAGCCGATTTGGAGCGGGTCAACAAGGGAAATAACGGGGCGGTGACCGACAGGACGTTCTATATCGATGAAGGCGCGTTATATCTTAACAATATCTCTCACAATATGAATGAATTCTACTCAATGTTGGAAAAATACAATCAGGAAGTCTCCGATGATTCTTATGAGATATATAAGAAATATATCAATGAGGACAGCGGAACGGTTAACCCCATAAGCATAGAAGCCTCGATACTGAGAGTCTGGTATATGTACGAATATATCTACGCGAGGGGGAGCCCGCGGCCTATGTCCTCAGATGAAGGCTTGGATCTGTTTAAGAATTATCTTACGCATGAATTCTATAAAAGAGCCAACCGCTCGTATGGGATAGGAGAGTACGCGCCCGGTCAGGCTGTAGTACCGCCGAATGACGACAGGGGTGACGACGGCAGGCTTACGGCTCTGGACAGGAGCAGTATCTTCAACAGGCAAAAATGGGTAGACAGGCTGCTGAACAGCTATAATATCGTGGGCGGGTTTAACGGAATAAGCTTTTCCGACGGGTTGTGGAGTTCTGATTTTCCGATTCCCACAGTCGGGGACGCGGACAGTAATTATTTTACAATCAATGTGAGATATGAGGTAAAGATACCGTTCCCATACCAAACAATAGGGAAAATACCTATTACGCACCGCGTAAAGGTACGCGCCTGGGGGATCGGCGACTGAGGATGAAAGGGCTGTTTGATCACTTTGATAATCAGATATATCCTGGCGGCGTTAACCGGGACGCTGCTTAGCTGTATTGTGATAATGAATTTTTACCGGGCGGACGCCTCTCGCGCCCGGCGCACGGTCTCAGCCTCGGTAAATGTGTTTGTCATGACGGGCTCGTGCTTGCTTTTCGCGTTCTATTACGGGTTTAGCTACCGTTTTATTATCTATACCATGCTGGCTGTTAACCTGCTCTATATTTCTAATTGCGACATTCGGGAAAAATGGATCTCTTATGAAACCATCGCGGTTTCCGCCATATGCGGTCTTGCCATGCTGGTATGGAACAAGGACAACGCTTGGTGGGCATGTATAGCGAGCGGTTTGGGATTCGCGGGCGTATTCATCCTGGCTTCGCGGATAACCCGCGGTTCCATTGGCGTGGGCGATGCGCTGATTATCGGCGTTATCGGACTCTACTTGGGCTTCTATCACACGTTAGCAGTGGTGTTCTACGCTTTATTGCTGGGCGGCGTACTGTCGCTGATCCTGTTCTTAATGAAAAAAGTTTCCCGCCGGACGCCCCTGCCGTTTGCTCCATTTCTTACGGCAGGTTTTCTTGTATCTATACTGCGTTAGCGTTATAATTATTGCGGGTGACATATTGTGAGCCTTAAACTGAATTTAAGTCAGAAATTGCTGATCGCCATAGCCGCCGTATTATGCGCGGCCGGCGCGGGTAAATTGTTATACTGCCGGATAAAGCCGTTTGACGCCCTGCTTTTCAGTATTGATAATCTGGAGAGATCCGCGGGCTACGAACAGGAAGCGCGGATTATCTGCCGGACTGAGGCGGAAGCTTGGAGCGAGCGGAGTATTCCGGCGGAAATTGTGAACAACACCCTCATAACGGTTAACTATAAAAAAAAAGCGAACGTCTCTAAGGCTGAGTTTACTCTGAGCGCGCTGGACACGGAGATGACGCTGCTAAGCGGCGAGATCTATACTGAAAAGGATCTGACCGCGCTGAGTATAGGCGGCAGAACCCTTTTCAGCGGACGGAGCAAGCCCGCGTCGGAATTGACGGACAGCCTTCGTGATATTAAGGACAGCGTAACAGATTATTTGCGATACAGTCCCGGAACCGCCGTAACGATAAATGATTACGGCAAGCCCACCGATATGATAATGGATAATTTTTCGCTTGTAATGGAGAGCGGCGAGTCCGCGAACCTGATAAAGAACTTAATTGGCACGCTGAATAACAGTATGCCGGAGGTTTTCGAGTATCTTAAACAAATACCCGCGCATTCGGCACAGAATATTTACGCCATATTTCAAATCGACGGCTTTATGCGTCCGCGCGGTATCCAAGCGGAGATCCGCTTCAATGAAATCAGCGTTATGTATGAGATGTCTATTACCCGCGTCAGCGGGGACATAAGCATAACGCCCGCAGATATTACAAATGGGGTGGATATTGGGGATCTTTCGGAAGATGAGATTGAGCCGCTGTTAAAAGAGTTTTTCGATTCATTGGCTGGAGGGAAATGATGTATAGCCTTAGAACATCCGAACGCGCTTTATATGGTGAAAACTATCTGGTTATAGCCCCGGAAGGCAAGGGCCTGATACATTATCAGGAGGATATGATCTACGAAAACCGCCTGCCCGGATACTTGGGGTTTTATTCCAAGTTTGAGGAAGAAACGCTTATATTCTATAATATCACCAACTGCGTTCGACTGTCCGATTTTATCGGCGCCCGCAAACTGTCCCGCAGACAGTACCTCGTGATTATCGACGCGGCTGTGGACGCCATGATTCTGCGCGATCAATATTTTCTGTCCGAGAATTCACTGCTTATACATCAGGACTATATATTTATCAAGGATAACAGCGAAATAGCCTTTGTTTATTTACCGGTCGAGGTGAGCGAGGACTCAAAATCAGCGTTAAGGGATTTTGTCGCGTGGCTGACTTCTATGCTGGATGTCAGCGAGCCTGGGGCGGGGGAGGCGTCCATACCGCTGCAGTTGGTGCTTAACAGCCCGTCGTTCGTTCTGAGGGTTGTTAAAGAAACGATAACTCAGATTTTATCCGGCGCTCCCGCGGGCGCGATACAGCCCCAGCGCGTTCCGCCTCCCGTGTCACGCGGATGGGAACAGACGCGCGCGCGCGTGCCGGACGAGTCCGTTGAATCCGTGCCCCCGCCGCCCCAAAGAAATAAGAGCAGGGACATTAAGGGCGGAAAAAAGCAGGAGGCTAATCTGTTTGGTATAGGCGTAAATAAAAAGAAACCCGCCGGGGAGAAACCAAGCAAACCTCGTGTAAAAAACATAAAAAAACGCGCGCCGCGTGACGGATACGGAACACACGGCATTCCCAAGGAAAGCGAAGGATATTATACAGATACCCCCCCCGAATACGCCATTCCGGAGAAACTCATTTACGATAAATCGACAGACAATCCCGCGGGCGTCAGCGACGGCGGTTACGGAAAGGGCATATTTGAGGACACGCGGCGTATCGTGTATCTGCTGTACCGCCCGAACACCCCGGACGAGCGCATAATACACGTCGATAAATCCCCCTTTACGATCGGCAGGGGAGAAAACGCGGATTATTTCATTAACGATATCAGTATAAGCCGCGAACACGCGCGGATAATCATAGAAGGGAATAAAGTGTTCCTGATAGACACGCAGTCTAAATTCGGCACGTATGTTAACGATAGACGTTTGGAGCCTAATATGCCGTTGGAAATCAATGACGACGACAGCGTTATGTTTTCCGGGCTGATGTATAGCGTTAAAATCATGCGGACAGATAATATTTACACGACTCCGCGATAAACCCCAAAGCCGTTTCGAGCCTTGGGGTTTTTTCGCGGATCAATGGCGAATATTCATGTAAATTGTTAGCCTAAAAAGATTGCGTAAATCGAAAGCGTGGACGATAATTTAAATAACCGGGTGAGGCTTATGATTATCATTATCGGCGGCGGCGCGAGCGGTCTGATTGCCGCCGTCGCCGCGGGAAACGCCGTTGGCGGCGGAAATGTCAAAATTATAGAGAAGAACGATCGGGTAGGCCGAAAGCTCTTGGCCACGGGCAGCGGGAGATGCAATCTGACAAATATCAACGCCGCGCTAGGCGGCTACACAGGTGAAGACGCGGGCTTCAGCGCCGCCGCGCTGCGGAAGTTCGGCCCTAAAGACACTATGGAATTCTTCGAGGGTTTGGGATTAGTCACCAGAATAGAGGAACACGGCCGCGTATACCCCAAATGCAACTTGGCGAGCGCTGTTCTGGACGTGCTGCGCAATGAGATTTCCCGCCTGAATATTGAGATTATACACGCGGAAGCCTCACGTCTTTCATTTGAACGATCAGCCTTTTCAATATATTGTACTGATAAAAGAAAGATTATGGGGCGGAGTGTAATTGTTTCCGCGGGCGGCAGGGCCGCGCCGGTTTTCGGCTCAAACGGCGGCGGCTATAATCTGCTCATCCAAATGGGGCACGAGTTGAACGACGTGTATCCGGCGTTGGTTCAACTTCGTACAAACTTCGCGGATATTAAGACTTTAAACGGCGTTCGGGTGAACGCGGGGATTGGTTTGCGAAGGAACGGCCGCGTCGTCGCGTATCAGGAAGGCGAACTGCAGTTTACAAATTACGGCGTTTCCGGCATTCCCGCGCTGAATGTGTCCGGCGCGGCGGGACAGGGGAGTGATATAGTTATCGATTTTTCTCCGGATATGGATAAGGAGGCGCTTTTACGTCTATTGGAAAAACGCGTGGTTAATCTGCGCTGCCGTCGCGCGGATGAGTTTTTCACCGGCTTTTTTCATAAAGCGGTAGGCCGGCTGCTGCTGAAATACGCCGGCGTGCCTCCGGGATTGCCGGTTTCGGCTTTAAAAGACTATTTAAATAAACTCGTCGGATCAATCAAATCATTTCATATGCCGTTATCCGGCGTTTTGGGATTCGCGGAAGCTCAGGTCACCGGCGGAGGCATACGTACCGACGGATTCAACCCGCGTACCATGGAGTCTGTTATTCAAAAGGGGCTGTACGCCGCCGGGGAGGTTTTGGACATATACGGGCCGTGCGGCGGCTACAATCTGCAATGGGCGTGGTCGTCCGGGCATTTGGCCGGCGTATCGGCGGCGGGGTATATAAATGATTTATAATAACATTAAATTGGATCTGGACTATACCGAGGACGATCTGCGGAGGAAGCTGCGTCGGCTTACGGGGCGCGGGCAGCCGTCATACAGGCTCGTCAGGCGTTCAGTGGACGCGAGGGATAAGAAACGCGTGCGATTTGTTATATCGGTCGATACCGAGCCTGAACCGCCTGAATATACTCCGCCTGAACCCGCAGGAATACATCGTTTTCAGCCTGTGATCGTCGGGAGCGGCCCGGCGGGATTATTCTGCGCGCTGACTTTGGCCCGCATGGGTTTGTCTCCCATAATTCTTGAACGCGGCAAGGACGTGGATCGCAGAAAAGCCGATGTGCAAGACTTTTGGAAGCATGGCCGGTTCTCCGGAAATTCCAATACATTGTTCGGTGAAGGCGGCGCGGGGACTTTCTCCGACGGTAAATTGAACACGGGTATAAACGAACCGCTTATCCGCTATGTAATGCGCGTCTTTGCGGAATCGGGAGCGCCGCCGGATATTTTATACGAGGCGAAGCCGCATATCGGCACGGATCTCCTGGCGGGGGTATTGAAGAATCTGCGCCGCCGCGTAATAAACGCGGGCGGGGAATACCGGTTTGAACATCGACTCGCGGATATTGAGACAGACGGCGCCAAAGCGGCTGTCATACACGTGGTTACGCCTAACACGCAGTACAGCGCGCGGGTGGGCGCGATCTGCCTGGCGATCGGTCACAGCGCAAGGGATACTTACGCCATGTTACACAACCGAGGCGTGAATATGACGCGGAAGCCGTTCTCCGTCGGCGCGCGGATCGAACATCCGCAGACCATGATAGACGCCGCCCAATACGGAAGCTTCGCGGGGCATCCTAAACTGGGGCGCGCCGACTATAAATTGAGCGCTCATTTGCCGGTCGGAAGGGACGTCTACACGTTTTGTATGTGCCCCGGCGGTACGGTTATCGGGGCTGTTTCCGAAGCGGAGCGCTTGGCTGTCAACGGAATGAGTTCCAACGCGCGCGATTCGGTGAACGCCAATTCGGCGATCCTGGTATCCGTAACCCCGGATGATTTCCCCGGGCGAAGCCCGCTGGGCGGAATTGAATTTCAACGTGGCTTGGAAAGCCGCGCGTTCGCCATGGGCGGCGGAACATACGCCGCGCCGGTTCAATTGTCGGAGGATTTTATACGCGGACGGGTCAGCGCCGCGTTAGGCGCGGTAACGCCGTCATATAAACCCGGAATACTGCTTGCGGATCTAAACGATCTGTTTCCGCCCGAATTGGCGGACTCGCTTAAAGCGGCGATAATACTGTTTGACAAAAAGCTGCGGGGCTTCGCGATGCCAGACGCGGCGCTGACCGCCGTGGAAAGCGGAAGTTCGTCGCCGGTAAGGATATTGCGCGACGCGACATATCAAAGCAACATCCGGGGGTTGTTTCCCTGCGGCGAAGGCGCGGGGTACGCGGGAGGCATTATGTCCGCGGCGGTGGACGGTATAAAATGTGCCGAGGCAATATTGACATATGGTCAAAATGACGGTATGATTATATAAATTGCGTGGTATATATTTACTTTCTTTCTATAAGTTGTTTTTAAACGGAAAATGAGGGTACGGAGTTGAAACTCAGGATATTTATCGCGGCGGGCGTTGTTCTTCTGTCGTTATGCGCTTTTTTAATCCGCTTCTATCTGCTTCCGGATATTCAACCCGTATCCGGCGGTGATGAATTGTATTCCTGCGGATATGTTCCTTACGCGGATTCTTTCCTGCGCGTAGATATGGACGGGAAAGTGCTGTCTGTAACCGACGCTGCCGACGGAGATCTGCCGGTTCTGGAGGGGATAAAGTTTACGCGCTTTACAATTGGGGATTATCTGCGGACAGAGAATAATGAGGCGTTTAAAACCACTGCCATTCTCATAAAGCTGTTTAAAAAATATGAACTTGGTGATGAATTTATAAGTAAAATTGACATAGCAAATTTGAATGATATACACTTATATACAAAAAATATAGACGTGGCATTTGGCTCAGTCAAGGACGCGGATGAAAAGATCCGGACGCTTAAGGAGATAATAGCTAATCTTCGCGTCGCGGAAGATGTGAAAGGTTTATTGGATATCCGCGTCATCGGCAGGCAATATATCTTTTCGGTTCTGACATAGTTTGGCCGCTCTAAGGACAGGTGATTCATGTGAGGCTTTTTATGCCGGATGGCTAACGACGGTTTCTGCCAATGAGTATTTTAGTATACGAATAAGGAGGTGAATCCCGCCGTCATATATGCGGCGGGAGATTATTGATAGATATAGAGGTAATTCAAAATTCTAAAGCGAGAATTAAGGTCATAGGTGTCGGGGGCGGCGGCAATAACGCGGTCGATCGCATGATCCAGGATAACATCCAGTACATAGACTTTATCTCCGCCAATACGGATCTTCAAGCGCTGGAACGCTCCAAAGCGCCTATACGGATTCAACTGGGCGAGAAATTGACGCGCGGGTTAGGCGCGGGCGGCCGGCCGGAAATAGGCAAACGCGCGGCGGAAGAGAGCCGCGAGGCATTAGGACAGGCTATGTTAAACACTGATATGCTGTTTGTTACCGCAGGCATGGGCGGCGGCACCGGAACGGGCGCGGCCCCCATTATTGCGGGCATCGCGCGTGAGATGGGCATTCTTACCGTGGGCGTGGTAACTAAGCCTTTCGAGTTTGAAGGCAACCCGCGTAAGCGTAACGCGCTCGAGGGCGTTTCCGAACTGAAGAAAAATGTCGATACATTGGTTATAATCCCGAACGAAAAATTGGTTGATTTGATCGACGACGACACTTCGCTGACAGAGTCTTTCAGAAAGGCCGACGAGGTTCTGCGCCAGGGCGTAATGGGCATCAGTGACTTAATACTTAAAGAAGGCTTAATCAACCTGGATTTTGCGGACGTGCGGACCGTCATGTTTGAAAAAGGTATCGCGCACATGGGCGTAGGACGCTCCAGCGGTAAAAACAAGACGGAACTGGCCGCTGAAATGGCAATTAAAAGCCCGTTGCTGGAAACGACCATTAATGGCGCGAAGAGCGCGATCATCAGTTTTTCAGGTGATTCCACGCTGGGCCTTAAAGACATAAATCAAGCCGCTAAGATTATTCGTAACGCGATAGACCCGGACGCCGAGATCATCTTCGGGGCAACCATAAATGACGAGCTTCATGACGAGGTAATAGTCACGGTTATAGCCACGGGTCTGGACGATAAAGGTGAAACGACGGCGGTTAAACCCCTCGAAAAAAGCAACATAAAGGCTTTGCCCGGGTTCAAAACCGAGATTAAGCCTCCGGAGCCGGAGGAACCAAAAAATAAGGGCAAACTGCGTTCGATATACGAGGATATTGATCTGGAAGCGCCGTTTGATATACCGGTGTTTTTGAAAAAGGGCAATAGAAGATGAAACAAATGCGGCATGGGAATGAACGGGAGCAGGATACGCCCGTTTATTCCCATGCCTTTTTTCGCGCTATTGTGAAACGTATTCCTCGCCTCGCGTCGTCAGAACGTTCAACGAAGTCAGCGCGAGCCGCAAATACTTATAGCCGTCCTCATC
>JAISZF010000092.1 GCA_031269415.1 Clostridiales bacterium | reverse complement strand
CTGGCGGTCCAGCGCCGTCGGGTCGTGTCGTATGTCCAGCAGCATAAACACGCTCTTCAACTGCCCGCGGTTCAATAAGTACCGGTCGGCCATTACGCCCCATTTCTGGGATTCCGACCGTGAAACCCTGGCATATCCGTAGCCGGGCAGATCCACAAACATACAGATGTGATTAATATTAAAGAAGTTTATCGCGCGCGTCTTGCCCGGCGAGCCGCTGGTTCGCGCCAGCGCCTTGCGTCCGGCCAGCGAGTTCAGCAGCGACGATTTGCCTACGTTTGACTTGCCGATAAACGCGAACTCTGGAAGCCCGTCCGCTGGGTACTGCTCCGGTTTAACGGCTGTGGCCGCCAGCTCCGCGTAGTTGACATCCATTAATAGACCCTCATTTGTTAACGCGTTCCAGCGCCTGGTTCAGCACCTCGTCCATTGACTTAACCAGCACTAAATCCATTCCGTCTTTTATGTCCTGATTTATCTCCGACAGATCGCTTTCATTATCCCACGGCAACAGAACCTTTTGAATCCCCGCGCTCTTCGCGGCCAGAATCTTTTCCTTCAGCCCGCCTATGGGCAGTACTCGCCCGCGTATGGTAATCTCGCCGGTCATGGCGACCTGATTACTGACGGGGGTATCCGTCAGCGCCGAAACCATCGCGGTAGCCAGGGTTATACCCGCGGAAGGCCCGTCTTTCGGGGTCGCGCCTCCCGGAATGTGGATATGAATATCCGTGTCTTTATAAAAACTCTTGCGGATGGAAAGCTGTTCATGCTGGGCGCGGATATAGCTGATGGCGGCGAGCGCGGATTCTTCCATTACCTTTCCGATATTGCCGGTCAATTTGAATTTGCCGGTCCCCTTCATAGTATTCACTTCTATGGACAATGTGTCCCCTCCGGCGGATGTCCAAGCCAGCCCGCGGCATACGCCCACTTCCGGCTGTTCATTTTTTACCTGTGAACGGAACTTCTTTTTGCCCAGATAGGTCTCCAGATTATCGGGGGTAACGCTCAGGGACTTGCGTTCTTCCGTTAAGAGCGTCTTTACCGCTTTTCGGCAGACCGCCGCTATCATGCGTTCCAACTGGCGCACGCCGGCTTCGCGGGTGTAGAAGCGTATTATATGGTTTATGGAGTCGTTTTGAAAGCGAACCTGGTTTTTTTTCAGCCCATGCTTCTTTAACTGCTTGGGGATCAGGAAATCCTGCGCGATGTGCAGTTTTTCATCTTCCGTATAACTGGCCAGTTGTATAATCTCCAGACGATCGATCAATGGCGGCGGTACGTTCTCCACTTGATTAGCCGTGCATATAAACAGGACGTCAGACAGATCGAACGGCAGTTCCAGGTAATGATCCCTGAAGGTGTTGTTCTGCTCGGCATCCAGCACTTCCAATAACGCCGACGCCGGGTTTCCCCTGAAATCGCTGCTCATTTTGTCAATCTCGTCCAGCAGGATCAGCGGGTTCAGCGTGCCCGCCTGGCGCATTGCCTCTATCAGGCGGCCGGGCATGGCGCCCACGTATGTCTTCCGATGACCGCGTATCTCGGACTCGTCACGCACGCCGCCCAAAGACATGCGTACATACTTCCTGTTAAGCGCGCGCGCCACAGACTTGGCGATGGATGTCTTACCGACGCCCGGAGGACCCGCGAGGCAGATGATCGGAGCGTCCAAATCCGATGAGTTCAGGCGAACAGCCAGGAATTCCACAATACGTTCCTTCACCTTGGCAAGCCCGTAGTGATCCTTTTCCAGGATCTCTTCCGCGTGCGTGAGACTGTTGTTCTCTTTGGTCTTTTTCTTCCAAGGAAGTTCCAGCACGCGCTCTATATAATCGCGCAGCACGGACGACTCCGCCGAGAAATTACCCGCGCGCCCAAGCCGCCTCATTTCCTGATTCACTTTCTCCGACACGAATTCCGGATAGTCGCCGGACGCTAATTTAGCGCGGTAGGCTTCCATCTCGTCATCCATATTCTCGATATCGCCTAATTCGTTATGAATGGCTTTCAACTGTTCACGCAATATATAATCGCGCTGGCTCTTATCTAAACTTACCTTGACTTTTTCATACAGGCCGCGCTGCATGCGCAGCACATCCAATTCATATGTTAAAATCCCGAACGCTTTCTTCAGGCGTTCCAAGGTATTTACTTCTTCCAGCAGTTTCTGCTGCTGTTCAGGTTTCATGGGAATGTTGGAGCCGATCAAATCGGCTATGCGCCCCGGAGACTCGCACTCCGAAGCTTCCATCGCGGTTTCAGGCATGATTTTGCCGTAAATTTCCGCGTAATTCACAAAATTCTCCCGCGCCAGCCTTATCAGCGCGGATAAAGGATCCGCCGCCAGCCGCTCGCCGTCGGACGGCGGATCCGGATCTTCCTCCGTTATGGCGTCTATCCTGGCTTCCAGGAAGGGTTCCGTGCGGGTATACTCCAAAACCCTGGCGCGTTCGCCGCCGTGCGCTATCACACGGGCAAGGCCGCCCACGGGCACTCTCAGCACCTGTAAGATATGCGTCACCGTACCGAAATTATACAGATCCGATTCCCTCGGATCCTCGGTATCTTTATCCCGCTGCGTTAAAAGCAGCACGTGGCTGTTTTCCTCCAAGGCGTGATCTAAGGCTTCGATAGAAGCTTCCCGGTTCAAATCAAAGCTGATCATCGCGCCCGGGAACAGAACCACGCCGCGCATCGGTATTACGGGCATAATATATGGGTCGCCATTTGTGTCGCTCTCCGCGGTACTCTCAATCACTTCAGCCGCGGCGTTTTCGGCTGTCGTATCCGCCTTTCTTTTTCTGCCTCTCTTTGCGGCAGGCTTAGGTTTCTCGTTTTCGTCTGTGTATTTATCCGTCTGTGCCATACCAGGATCCCCCATAATATTTGAACAAAATGTAATTTCACTGATTTCACGCCGGCGAGTATGTCGTTTTCCGGCTTATGTGTATTGTATTCCAGACCGGCGCGAATGACAACACTTTTTTAGCGGGACGTGTCTTAAAAAGCTTTCCCTTTTATGGGGGAGATTAAACGGATGTCTGTGTTCGATAGGCCGGAACGGTTTGAAATCATAATTCTATAGTGTCTCCATCATCGCAAGCAGGCTCTGGTAGCTGTCCACGTCGTGGCATTTCACATATTTTCCTTGCAATAAAAATTTCGTTGTGATATAATTCTGAACGTTATCGTTCATAACACACACAGCCCAATACAACGCACGGTGCCCTGTTGGGTTTGCGCTGTAAGCGCGGGCTGTGGCGGAAAAAACTAAATGGAGGTAAAAATGGGCGTTATTTCAATGAAGCAGCTCTTGGAGGCCGGCGTGCATTTCGGGCATCAGACCCGCCGCTGGAATCCCAAAATGGCCGAGTTCATCTTTGCTGAACGCAACGGTATCTACATTATCGATCTTCAAAAAACAGTAAAGAAGGTGGACGAGGCCTACCGCGCCGTGGCTGAAATGGTCAAAGACGGAGGGGAAATCCTGTTCGTCGGCACAAAGAAGCAGGCTCAGGATTCTATTAAGGAAGAAGCCGAACGCTGCGGTATGTTCTATGTCAATCAACGGTGGCTGGGCGGAATGCTCACCAACTTTAACACAATCAAGTCCCGGGTCAAACGGCTTAAGGATCTTGAGAATATGGAAACAAGCGGAGCGATGAAGATGCTGCCGAAAAAGGAAATCGCTCAGTTGCTTCATGAGAAAGAGAAGCTTGAGAAAAATCTGGGCGGCATAAAGAATATGAGGCATGTCCCCGACGTGCTGTTTGTTGTCGATCCGCGAAAGGAACGTATTGCCATTCAGGAGGCGCGGAATTTGGGCATACCAGTGGTGGCAATCGTTGATACCAACTGCGACCCGGAAGAAGTGGATTACGTAATTCCGGGCAATGACGACGCTATCCGCGCCGTCAAGCTCATTGCCGGCAAGATTGCCGACGCGGCGCTTGAAGCTCGTCAGGGCGAGCAGTTTAACACAGCCCAGGCATCGGAAGCGGCCGCCCCTGAGACCGTCGCGGCTGAACCCGCGGAAACGGTTGAGTTGGAGGCTGTCGCACAATAACAAATACAATGGAGGAATATATATGGCAGCCGTAACGGCCGCAATGATAAAGACACTTAGGGAAGCCACAAACGCCGGCATGTCCGCCTGTAAAAACGCGTTGGTTGAGGCTGACGGTGATTTTGACAAAGCGGTGGACATACTGCGCGAGAAAGGGCTGGCGGCGGCGGCTAAAAAGGCCGGGCGCATCGCGTCCGAGGGTTTGGTTCTGGCGTATATAACGCCGGACAACAATGTCGGGGTCGTCGTCGAGGTCAACAGTGAAACGGATTTTGTGGCTAAAAATCAGGATTTCCGTAATTACGTAAATTCGGTCGCCACCCAGGCCGCGGCTTCAAAATCCGCTGACATTCAGGGTTTCTTAAATGAAAAATGGATGGAAGACGAGTCTGTGACGGTAAATGACTCGCTGATCCAGAAGATTGCCGTAATCGGCGAGCGTTTAGACATACGCCGGTTTGAGCGTTTCGAGAAGCAGGGTTCCGGCGCGCTTGTCAGTTATGTCCACGGCGTCGGCAGAGTGGCCGTGCTTATCGAGTTGGCGTCTGACGTCGTTAACGAGCAATTGATTGAGGCGGGTAAAAATGTTTGTATGCAGATAGCGGCGATGAGTCCTCAGTTTATTGATAAAAACGATATTTCTGACGAATTTATCCAGAAAGAAAGGGAGATCCTCACACAGCGCGCCAACTTGGAAGAGCGGGAAAACGCCGCCAACAATCCCAAGTATAAAATAAAACCTGAACAAATTCTTCAAAAAATTATCGCGGGCAGATTAGACAAAGAGCTTAAAGATTTTTGCCTGGTTGAGCAGGAGTATGTTAAGGATTCCGAACTTACCGTCGATCAATATTTAAAATCCGTGGGCAAAGAGATCGGTTCAGATATAACCGTTAAACGCTTTGTCCGATATGAGACCGGCGAAGGCTTAGCGAAGAAGGAAGAAAACTTCGCCGAGGAAGTAAGCAAGGCAATGGGCCAGGCTTAACATTTACCCACGAATGTTATACATTCGTGGGTTTTTCGTGTTACGGGCACCGATTATTTGGAGGAATGTATGGAGAATATCATAAAAGAACTGATTCAAATCGAGAGCGAAGCGGATACGCTTGTAACGGAAGCCGACGATGAAATGAAACATTTAGACGAGCGTATGCGGGATAAAGAAACAGAG
>JAISZF010000045.1 GCA_031269415.1 Clostridiales bacterium | reverse complement strand
CTTTCTTTTTTTAGTCATAAATACCCTCCTTTTATAATAAAACATTGAAACGCGTCTGTCTGTAAATAACCCTCGGAAGAAAACCCCTTCCGAGGGTATCATACCGCGCGCTTCTATTTTACTTGAAAATACGCGAAAGTGCCTGTAATATTCCTCAAAATGCTGGCTTCGTCCATAAGATCATCAAGATGCCCGGTTTTGGATGTAAAATAGCCGATTATGTAAAAGCCCTTGTCGACCACAACGGTTTTCTGATTCCCCGCTTCCTTGAGGTATGCCCAATAGAAAGTGTCATCGGGGTTTTCAAAATCCTGTACGCCCTCAGCCTCCAACGCTTTCATCAAATCGTCAGACGAATAACGCGCGGCGCTGTATTTATCAAATAATTCCTGCGTTAGATTGAGTTTCAATATAAACGGAGGAGCATTCCGCGCTTTTGCGTTCATATAGGTTACGATACATGGCGATTCCGCGATAATCCTGCCGCCGAGTTCCATATTACTGCGCATCTTGCTCGGATTGTCTGAGTTAACTACTCCGTCGTCGTAACTTATTACGTTCGATAACTGCAATTTCAGTTGGCCTTCCGGAGCGCTGTAAAAATCAATAGTTACTGTTGTAGGTTCAAACGGTGTCGGTGTCGGTGTGGACGTAGCTGTAGGCACTGGTGTAGATGTAGGTACAGGCGTTGATGTCGGCACAGGCGTTGATGTCGGTGTAGCTGTAGGTATAGGCGTTGATGTCGGTGTAGCTGTAGGCACAGGCGTTGATGTCGGTGTAGCTGTAGGCACAGGCGTTGATGTCGGTGTGGCTGTAGGCACAGGCGTTGATGTCGGCGCGTCTGTAGGCGTAGGCGTTGATGTCGGCGCGTCTGTAGGCACAGGCGTCGAAGTTGGCGCGTCTGTAGGTACAGGCGTTGATGTCGGCTGGGCAGGGAATGTAGGCGCATACGTCAAAGTCGGTGTGGATGTATGTACAGGTACTTTAGTGGGAGACGCTGATCCCGTTGGTTCTCTATGTACAGGGGTTGGCGTATTTGTTAACGGCTCCTCAGAAGCCGCTGCCGCTTCGACAATCCTATTTATGAGTGTTTTACCCTTTTCAGTAGCTGTTTGCAGTAAAACCTCGTAATTATCATAAACCGGGGTGCTTGTCAACTCGGAGGCGGTCGAAGGCGAGGCGTCCAGCGAGGCTATATGGGCTTGAACGTTTATACCGTAATAATAATCCTCTGCGGGTTTTTCCTTTAATACGACTTTGTTCAGCAACAGACCTGTCGCTTCACCCGAACCTAAAGGAGCGGCCCAATACGCGTAACCGTCTGAATCCAAAATCCAATAATTCCCTAACTGCTGATCGGCGGACATTGCGCTCCATTCATCTATCGTCATAATGCTATCGACGGGAAGCGTTTGCTTAACAGCGGACACCCCTCCGGCGGTTGTAGACGGGTCGAGGTTCTCGGGGCTTAAGGAATCCACATAGTCTATTCCGTTCTCGTCCAGGTTGCCTCTTTTATCCGTCGGAGCCGGGTAATAATATTTTTGGCCGCCCATCTCCCATTCCCAATATCTGTGGAATATGTCGCCTTCAGGACTGGCGGGGTCTGTGTCGCCGCTTTGAACGGCGTGTGGAGTCCAACTTGCGGGATCGTCGAGATTCGCGTCAGGATGCGCGGTATCTATAGATATCGCTTGATTAAGATCGGGCTCGTTCTTTATGCCCGCCCCTTTGCCGATTTCCATATACTCCGCCAGGGCCAGGCGCACAATTATGGGATTTCGGCCCCAATTCTCGACATAAACATCCTTGTTTTCCTCGTTATCGATATGGTCGTCGTGCAGTGTGCCGCCGTACGCGGCAGTCGGATTCAGATCATCACCCGGCCCGGTCCAACTGTTAATCCTGTTGGAATTGAGACTCGTCCACGCCAATGAACCGGATATTATCAACCCGGATAGTGATAACCCAATAATCGACGTCATCATTTTTCTTTTACCGCCCATAGGCATTCTGTTTATACCCTCCTTTAGAGTGAATGACTATAAATCTCTAATATTAAGTTATTTTAGACAAAAATAAAATAACCTATACAAATAATACCGTATTTGTTAGTCTGTGTCAACATATATATTAAAATAACTTTTTTTTGCGGACAAAGAGGCTGCCAGACTTCCGACGGATGCTTTAGCGGCCTGAAACAAGTTGTTTCGCGCTGATTCACATGGTATACTTTAAACGTTACGAATAAACGGAAGCGCAGGCGATTAATGTGATACGAGGCGATATCAGGAAAATAGATTTAGGAACGGCGTCGTTTGAGAGACTGATCGTTCAAAACAGTTTTTATGTGGATAAAACCCAATTCATTGAGCATTTTTTAAATGACGCCAGCCAGGTGATACTTATCGCGAGGCACAGGCGGCTTGGGAAATCCTTGAATATGGACACGCTGCGCTGTTTTTTAACGGATCTGAAAGACTGCCGAAAACTGTTTCAAGGGTTGTATATTGAAAACAGCTCCGTTTGGGAATTGGCTCATTCCGCTCCGGTGTTTTATTTCAGCTTTAAAAACATGGACGCGAAAGATTATAAATACAAACTTTTTAAACAAGTGATTATGTGTTTCGACGCTTATCTGGATAAAAATGATTTATCGGAAATAGACAGATTCATGTGGGCGCGGTATTTCGCCTCGGAGGGCGGCGATCCTGACGGGCTTTTACTGCTGACGGAGATGGTGTATCATGTTACGGGTAAAAAATCGTATATTTTGATTGACGAGTATGATAAGCTTTTACGGGACACATTTCAATCCGATGAATATGAAGAGATCTTCGATTACGTAAAGCTTTTTTTCTCGGCGGGCCTGAAAGACAATCCTTATCTGGAAAAAGGGCTGCTGACTGGCGTTTTGCGCGTGTCATACGAAGGTATGCTCAGTGACTTAAACAATGTGACTACATACGATATGTTCAGCGACGAGCTCTACACGGATGATTACGGGCTCACGGAAGAGGAAATTAATGAAGTACACGAGATACGCCCGTTTGACAGGGATAAGGCGAAGCGTTGGTATAACGGCGTAAAGGTGAGTCAAAAAGCAATCTATAATATTTTCTCCGTGTCCTCTTTCTTACGTTCGCGGAAGTTTGATTGCTACTGGGGCAAAAGCCAACTGCTGAGCGTGATAGTTGATTTAATGGATGAAAACAGGCGAAACGCCTTGATGGAAACGCTGAATGGAGCGAAAATTGAAGTTCCTGTGGAAACGCGCGTGTCATTAAAACAGCTCTGGGAAAGGCGGGACGACTATTCTTTCTACTCGTTTTTGATTCAAGGCGGGTATCTGTCGCTGGACGAGATGATTCCGGAAACCAGTTTGGCGAAGGTTTCCATTCCCAACATGGAATTGGTTAAAGTCTGGAAAACCTTTATACTTTCATTTTTATACCCAAACCAGCGTAAAATGCTGACCATGCTCGACCATACTGGCAATCTCAGCCTGCTGGCCCGGGATATAGAGGATTATATCAGCGATAGTCTGTCGTTTTATGATTTATCCGTCTATAAGGGAGAAGGCAGGCGCAGGGTATGGGAACGCGTTTATCATATCTTTATCCTCGGCGTTTTATCGGCGTATTCCGAATCACGCTACGTCAAACCGGTTTCTGAAGGGGAAAGCGGCGACGGGCGGTATGATATACTCTATCAAAACGGTGACGTGAATTATCTGTTTGAATTCAAAGCGTGTGACGACGTAAAAGAGTTGGACGCGCGAGCGGAGGACGCGTTACGGCAGATCGACGCGCGGCGTTACGGTGCCCGGCTTGATCACGGCAGACGGCTTATTAAGGTGGGAATCGCGATTTACGGGAAGCAATGCCGTGTTAAATGCGGCGGATGACTGTAAAAAAGAGTGTCTCATAAAAATAATCTCATAAAAATAGTCTTGACAAAGCCAGACGAACACGATAGTCTAAAAGAGGTTTCACTATTGCAATAGTTTGACTAGCGAGGTGAACAGCGTAAGGAGAATGGAAAATGCGTATCAAACTGTTTGATTCGGAACTGAAAGTAATGGATGTCCTCTGGAAAGAAGGCGATCTGACCGCGAAAAGGATCGCGGGAATCCTCGGCGAACTTGTCGGGTGGAACAAGAACACGACCTACACGGTGATCAAAAAATGCGTCGAGAAAGGGGCGATCGAGCGTGGGGAGCCGAATTTTATCTGCCACGCGCTCGTCACGAAGGAGCAGGCCAGGGAATATGAGCTTGACGAGCTGATCGGCAAGCTGTACGATGGTTCGTCCGACCTGCTGTTCGCATCCCTTTTGGAAAGGAAGAACTTGCCCGCCCATACGCTTGAAAAGCTGAAAAGCATGGTCGGGGACGCAAAGGAGACGGGGTAATGAGCATACTTCAAATGAGTGTCTCCGGCGCGCTTATCATCATGTCGGCGACGCTTGTCAGGGCTTTGGCGATCGACAGGCTGCCCAAGACGACCTTTTGGCTCTGTGGGGCGTCGCGCTCTGCCGTCTGCTGATACCGTTTTCCGTGCCGTCAGTCGGCAGCGTCTTCAACGCGTACGGCGGCATCGCTTTTGATTGTGTATATCCGGAACAGACTTGGGACCGGGTACGTTCACATACACGCCGTCCGCGACGGCCCGCTCTTTGCTGTAATCGGCTGGCAAGTCAGCGAGCGGCGTCCATGACGAGCGTAATTTTGCTTGGATTGCCGCGTATCCATCGGTCGTTTCGCTGTCGGGTTACCTCATCGCTGACGCCGCTGCCAAACATGCCGTCTTTTCGCGCCACATCGGCGCGAAACGCTTATCAAATCCGAAGTATCGCGGGCTTCCTCGTCCTCGTTGACCGCCGCTAAGATGGATGTCGCCGATACCTCCGTGACGATCCCTCTGAAATGGGGGTTGTTCCTGCTCATGATGCCGTCTATATATCAAGACCTCGTTTTTTGGCAAGTCTACGCCATTTCTTGAATTGCCCGCTTTCAACAGGCCTGTATTTTTCAATCATCGGCTTCTTCGTCATCTTTGTCCCATTCCGCAAACATTTCTGAGGTGTTCTGATACAGCTTTGCTGTTCCGTTTGCAACGGCTGCGTGAAGTTTTTCCGATTCCGCGAGAAGTTCCGCTTCAAAGTCCGCGGTATAGCCGTTTTCGGTTAACTGTATGGAGGACAACTCAAAAGGGATTTTGCGTTTCAGACAAATCTGATTGAGCGTGAGATTAAAAACATCGCTAAAAGACAAACCAATCGCGGCAAGTATCGGCTCGGCTTTTGCTTTAATTTCGGGATTAACCCTGATGTGCATACCGCTTGAACGTGTATCTGGCATAATAATCACCTCCGCTAATAACATACACAAAACAGCCGCAAATGTCAATGGAGTTTCCCGTCGCTCATAATACTCACCCTTATCGTAACTGCTGGACACATACCAAGACGACCTTTCAAAGCGGCTCAACATACCCCGCCGAGCCGTTTATTCTGATTCGCTGGCCGTCTTTTATCAGAATTGCCGCGTTCTCTATGAGCCGCCGGATTTGCCCGCCGATTTCGGAGATTTTGTCCTGTTCTTCCGTTTTGAGGGGATGAAGTTGTTTAATCAGCGTATCTATACTGTCAAGACTCAAGAGCGCGTTTTTATAG
>JAISZF010000021.1 GCA_031269415.1 Clostridiales bacterium | reverse complement strand
AACCGCGGACACCCTGGCGGCGGCGCGTCTCGCCTGATACGCTAACCGCCTGCCCGGCGTTTCCCGTTCACCCACGGAAACAGACAGTTGGTTAATAACTACCCCCTGCTGTGACAGACTGTCGCGCAGACTGTTGAAATTCGATTCCATTATCTCCTTGACAGTCTGGTTCTCGGCGATAAAGCGGGCGGTTATTATACCGTTATCGGAAAGGAGTTTCAGCGTAATCTCTCCCAGCGTCTCCGGCTTCAGCGTCACCTTCATCTCCGAAACACCGCCGCCTAAAGATTCCGCCCTTATACCGTCCATAACCTGACGGATCACCTCATTGAGATCCGCGGCCTTCCCCGCTTCCACGCGAACCGCGGCGCCTGTGTTCATAATATTAAGCTCCGGGTTATTCTCCGATTCCGGACGAATCGCCGCGTTCGCGATCATTGATTGCGAATCCGAGGCGGGGTTCACAATCCGCGGGACAACAAAAGGCTGTGCGTCTATCTCAGGTTTCTCCCGAAGATCGCCAAACGCCATACTGTCGCTTGGTTTCTCCGAATACCAGCTCTCCCCGATATCCTCTTCCGTATCAGACTCCGTTTCGTTGAATACGGGAATGATGGTTTCCGAATAGGACGTGGATATGTCGATGACCAAAGAGTCTTCCGTTTCAGGCGGTTCAAGCTCCGTCTCCGTTTCAATCCGTACGTTTCCGCCGACAATACGCGATACCGCCGCCGTAAGCGCTTCGGGATCGATTGACTGCTCTTCGGGCGTCTCAACCACGATCGGGAACATAGTCGATTCATTAACTGAGAGCGCTTCGGACAGATCGTACGCCATACCCTCCTCATCCGTTTTGATCAACAGATCCTGAGAGATCGCCTCGCTCGCCAGCAGAAATTCCTCCATTACGCCCTGTTCACACAGCGTAACAGGCTGAATATTCAAATCCACAAGCGCCCGCAAAATTTGCTCCGGCGGGACAGACATCATCCCGGATAATGTTTCCACGATTTCACGGTTCAATTCGGCCCGGGTACGGCGATCGTCCGTCTCGTCGGCGTCTCGAGTCTCATCAATAACCGGCTCGGAATTTTTCCGCGGCTTTTCCGCCTTCGGCTCCGCGGGCTTACTCGCGAATTGCCTTAACGGCTCTATGCGCGGTGTTTTATCCCGTGCGGACTTAGCCGTCCGCGCGCCGGGCGCGCTCGCAACCCTCTCGAAGAAATCCGCGAACGCCGGCGCTTTGTCTTTACCCGCCCCGGTTCTCGGCTCGACGGTATTATTCATCGTCGTCAAAGCGTCTATTATACAGTTCATAACCTCACCCCTATGGCAGTACAGATAAATCCGCGACGGCTGTAAACGGCGCCATCATCTTGATAACACTGGCCGCGCCGTCCGAATCCATTTCGCTTAAAATATTTCCCGCGCCGCGGCTGTCCATAGCCCGCAATATGGATACAACCAGATCCATATCCGATACAATCATCCTCTGCAGCACATTCGCCGCGCTTACCTCGTCCATCGCCGTTATATCGCCCATATATTTCCTTATCTCGGAAACACGCGAAGCCTCGGCGGCGGCGCGCGGGTATAATACTTCGGCGTTTTCCGGGTAAATGGATTCATAATAGTCCGCGTACGCCTGTGGGTCGCCCACGGCTACCCGTTGATCAAAGTCCGCTTTTTCCTGTTTAAAACTCAACTGCTGTTCCTCGAATACCTTCAGGCGGGCTATCTCCGTTTTATTCTTGTCTATGGTTTCACCCGCGGTCTCTATCTCGGCGTTAGCGCTGTACAACCGCGCCTCCAGCTCGTTTATACGCGCCATCATTTCCTCCGGCGACATGACGCTGAAATCCTCCGCAATATCGCCGAGCGGTATCAGCCCTCCCACAAGCGGCAGTTTTGCCAGCGCGGGATAAATATACCGATTCCTGATATTAAAGACATTAAACACCATTACGCTGACGATTGCCGCTAAAATAAAAAACAGTATCAGGAATGACGCAATCCCCCGCCTATTTTTTTTACCTTTTCTGACGGGCTTTTCTTCCGGCGCGTCCGCCGCGTCACGCTTTATATTGTCCGCCATATCAGTTCTCCCTACTCCCGCGCCTGAAACTGACTAACTCGTCGGCCGATCTCTGTTCCGCCCTGTTCCGTTCCCGGACATACGCGGCGTATTGTTTTTCCTTCAGTATTTCCAACATCTTACGCTCTTTCATGGCTTGCGCCAGAGCGGCCCGCCTGCGATCCATTTCTTCCTCGGCCTTGCGCACATTGCCGATCTGAATCTCAATAGATTCTTTCAGCCGGCTTAAAAAACTGTTATACCAAATAGCTGATTGCGGTTGTACACTCTTATTGATTACCGCCTTAAACGCGGCCAGGGTTTCGTCCCACCGGTCCTCCAACGTTCTCAATTCAGCGCGTTCACGCTCCAAATCAGACACAGCCTTCCCATACTCCAGCCGTCGCTGATCCTCCATCCTGGATTTGAGATTCAAATAACCCCGTAGGCGGAAATCAAACCTAGGCATATTCAAATATACCGGAGATACGTTCCATATCCTTTACCGTATCGCTGAACTCGAATCTTTCATCCGTAGCCTGGGTCAGGAAACCTTCTATATCCTCATGCTTTTCTATCGCCTCGTCTATGCTGCCGCTGCTGCCTTTGACATACGCGCCGATATTAATTAAATCCTCCGCGTCATTATAAATCGCCATATATCGCCTGAACGCCCCGGCGGCTGCCTTGTGATCATTGCTCACGACGTCGCCCATAACGCGGGAAACGCTTGCCAGCACGTCTATCGCCGGGTAATGCCCGCGATTGGCTATCTTACGGTCCAGCACGATATGGCCATCCAGGATGCCGCGCGCCGTATCCGTAACTGGTTCGGTCAGATCGTCGCCGTCCACCAGCACCGTATACAGCCCGGTTATCGAGCCCTTATCCGAATTGCCCGCTCGTTCCAGCAGTTTGGGCATCGCGGCGAACACGGACGGTGTGTAGCCTCTCGAGACCGGCGGCTCGCCGGCGGCCAGGCCGACCTCGCGCTGCGCCATGGAATAGCGCGTCAGCGAGTCCATCAGCAGCATTACGTCCCTGCCTTTTTCACGGAAATACTCGGCGACGGACGTGGCGACCTCGGCGGCTTTCAAGCGCACCAGCGCCGGCTGGTCGGACGTGGCGATAACCAGCACCGAGCGTTTAAGCCCTTCCCCGCCCAAGTCCTTTTCTATAAACTCGCGGACTTCCCTGCCGCGTTCCCCTATCAGG
The DNA here is from genome assembly GCA_031269415.1 of Clostridiales bacterium. Taxonomy (GTDB): domain Bacteria; phylum Bacillota; class Clostridia; order Lachnospirales; family WQUN01; genus JAISZF01. The sequence goes on along the minus strand of JAISZF010000021.1, from coordinate 4,671 downwards.
CCGATCACATTGATATCCGCCTTGGTGTTTCTGGCAATCATGCCCATCAAAGTACTCTTGCCCACGCCGCTGCCCGAGAATATACCCACACGCTGCCCCTTGCCTATGGTCAGCAGACCGTCTATGGCTTTAACCCCCAGAGGCAGCGGCTCTTGGATTCGGCAGCGGCTTAACGGGTTGGGCGGCATGCGGCTTACCGGGTATTCCTCCGCGCCGGGCGGCGGGGGCTTGCCGTCCATGGGCCGGCCCAGCCCGTCCAGCACGCGTCCCGTCAGGCCCTCGGATACATTGACGGTAATGGGTTTATCCGTGGACTCGACAATGCTGCCGGGGCCTATGCCGCTCATGCCGCCCAGCGGCATCAGCAGGATATGGTTGTTCCTGAAACCCACAACCTCGGCAAGTACGGCCTCTCCGCGCTTATCCGGACGGATCAGGCAGGTATGGCCGATATTCACGTCCGGCCCGGCCGACTCGATGGTCAGCCCCACAACCTGGGATACGCGGCCTTGCTTCTTTATATATTGTCTGTTCAGCACGGCTTCATACTTGGAAAGGTCCGCCATTTAAGCCTCCGCGTCGTTAAGTGTGTACAGTAGATCAGCCTTAAGCGCTTCAAAACCCTGATCCAAGCTGCTGTCTATACTCCCGTAGGCTGTCTCGATTACGCAGTCCATAGGCTTCAGCGCGGCGTCCTTAACCAATTCCACATCCCTTGACCCCGCCGATTCCGCGACCGCGTCAAAATGGGTTTGCGCAAATTCATAGTCGCCCGGCGACACGCGGATCTTTACGCCTTCCGTACCCGCCGCCCCGGACAGCCCTTCGCGTATCAAATGCAGTATAATCCCCGGATTTATCTTTACCGCGCCGCCCAGCAGCTTCTCAAGTATTTTAATAATCAGGTTCACTGTCCGCGGCTCCATGTCGCTCAGCAGTCTGTCACGCTCAACCCGAGCCTCTTTGAGCGTCCGCTCGGCTTCGAGTCTTAACGCCTCCGCTTCCGACGATCCCCTTTCAAATCCCTCTTTGTAGCCTGCCGCCCTCGCCTCCGCTTCAGCCCTTTCCCGAATTCCGTCCATCTCTTTTTCGGAGTTCCCGATAATTATTTGGGCTTCGTTGCGGGCTTTCAGGATAATCATTTCGGCTTCGTCACGCGCCTCATCCAAAAACTCATCTTTGGTCTTCGGACGCGCGTACTCCCTCGACGGAAGGCCTTTAATGGTGGAATTCAGAGTGACCGGACCCTTTGTTTCTATGATAGCGGGCCCCGCCGCCTCACCAATCCCAATCGGCACGGCGCTGTCCGTCAGGGTTACATATGACGCTTTATAGATACTAGGCAATCACGTCATCCCTTCCGCCTCTGGACAGAATGATCTCGCCCATATCCTGCAATCTGCGCACGATGCTGACAATCTTCTGCTGAGCTTCTTCCACATCCGCGCGCCTGACCGGACCCATATAATCCATATCCTCCTTGATCATGGCCGCCAGCCGTTTGGACTGGTTGGCGAAGATCAAATTCTGGAGTTCGGAACTTGAGCCTTTAAGCGCGATAGCCAGATCACGGTTGTCTATTTCCTGACGCAGCAATGTCTGTATGGCGCGGTTATCCAAATTGAGGATATCCTCAAACACAAACATCTTCTTCTTGATTTCCTCCGCGAGCGGGCTGTCCTCAACATCCAGGGTTTCCATTATATGCTTCTCTGTTCCGCGATCAACGGAGCTGAGTATCTCGACCACCGAATCCACGCCGCCCACCGTGGTGAAATCTTCGGTCAGCATGGCGGAGAGTTTCTTTTCCAGAACCTTTTCCACCTCTTTAATCACATCGGGCGAGGTACGGTCCATCTGCGCGATACGCCGCGCGACCTCCGCCTGTTTGTCGGGCGAGAGTTCCGATAAAACCTCGGCGGCCTGTTTCGGGCGGATGTAAGAGAGAATCAAAGCTATGGTCTGAGGATGCTCGTTCTGTATAAAGTTCAGGATTTGAGTGATATCGGCCTTGCGTACAAAGTCAAATGGCCTCACCTGCAGGGAGACGGTCAGTTTGCTGATTACCTCGTACGCCTTGCTCTCGCCCAGCGCTTTCTCCAGAATCTGCTTGGCGTAGGTTATGCCGCCCTCGGTAATATACTGCTGCGCCAGACAGATCTGATAAAACTCGTCCAGCACATCCTCTTTGGTTTCGGGCATTACCGCGCTGATATTGGCAATCTCCAGCGTAAGGGCCTCAATCTCATCCTCTTTCAGATGCTTGAACACCTGAGCGGATTTTTCCGGACCCAAAGTTATCAGCAGAATAGCCGCTTTTTCACGGCCTGTCAGATCAGCGGCGGCGGAACCTGCCATACTATCACTCCCAATTGTCATTCAGCCAATTACGCAGCAGTTGCGCGACGGCTTCGGGTCTTTCGTTCACAAATCTGTCTATCACTTTCTTGGATTCCGGCTCTTTGTCCAGCTCTATCTCCTGAAGCCTGATCCTTTCCTCCTGCCTGGCCTCTTCCATACGCGTGGTCTCCAGCAGATCCTCCACAGACAATTCCGGCTCTATCTCCGTAACCTCTTCCTTCGGCATGCCCCTCATTACCCCCATCGCCAGCAGCAGGAGCAGCAGAGCCAGCACGGCGAACATAACAATCTGCTGAATATTCATGGTCTGTATTTCAGCGTCCACAAACACCGGCACCTCGTAGCCGTATACGGAAATATTGGCGGCGTTCAATCCCGTGCCTTTGGAAATAATGTCCTTTATAGGGTCAAAATCTATGTTAAGGGCGGTTTCCCTGGTATTGGCCTTGAAATCCTCCCATGTCTGACCGTTCATGCGGCCGCTCATCTGTGATTGGTCGTATATTTTGTTGCGGTACACCATAACGGCTATTGTGGATTCGCCGCTGTTAAACGCGCCGCTGGCCGACTCCACGGTTTTTTGCATCCGGTTATACCCGTATTCGGTGCTGTTTGATTTATTATTGGCGCTTGCCGTACCGCCGGTTTGCGTCTGATAGGTGTTCGACGCCTGATCATTGGCACCCACACCGGGCGCGGCTCCGTTTCCCACGGAAGACGACGTCTGTTTCTCAGATGTCTCTTTCAGAATAACCCCTGTATCGCTGCCGGTTACAGGCGATGAGATCGTATCGCTGGTTTCCGTGAATTTATCCCAGTTAAACTTCAGGTTGTCGTTTATGACTGTCACCGCGTCGAATAACGGGGACAGTGATACCTTGATCTTCATTTCAATATCATTCTTACGCAGCAGCTCCTGGTCATACTGAGAACTCGCGCTGCCGGTAGATTCCTGAATACCGGAATAAACCGAATTATAATTCTGGTCGCTGATCTCAATATTCTCCATGGTTAAGCCCTTGACGCTGGCGCACAGAAACCTGGCGACCTGCAGCGACTCCGATTTCGTAAGGGGCCGCGAAACAGTCAGCACTGCGCTGGCGCGCGCCGTATCCACAGGCTTGACGAAATAATAATTATCGTCGGGTATGGTAAGGTTTACCGTGGCCTTATTGATCCCGTCAAACAGACACAGGGCGTTGGATAAATCTGTTTCTTTCACTTTCTTCATATTTTCGCGCTTGATTGTTTCAGTTGTGCCCATACCGCTGAAATTCAGCGCGTCCATATAAGTAAAACCCACGCTGCCCGTATCCTCCAACAAACCCTGCTGCGCGATCATCACCTGCGCGTCCACGACCCGCTTACGATCGACCGCCAGCCCGCGGCCGTTATTGATCACCTTATTCTTAACGCCCGAGTCGTTCAGCGCGTTTTGCATGTTGGATATTACGGTTAAATCACGGTTATCTACAAGTACCTCCATTTTGGTCCGTAAATTCATATATAATGTAATGCCCAGAGCCAGTAAAAAAACGACCGCAATCGCAATCAACCGGATCTTCTGGCTTCTGTCCAAGGCGTTCCATCTTTCCAGTATTCTGGTCTGTACGGCACGCAGCCGTTCCCTCACCGCTCCACACCTTCTTTACCATGCGCCTGATACCGCTGTATCTCCGCAATCTCTTAAATCTGCATCCTCATGATTTCGCGATAGCTTTCAATGATCTTATTGGTTACTTGAACGGTAAAGTTAAGGGATGAATAGGCTTTTTCCTGTGCCAGCAGCACAGAGAGTATATTGTCCGTACGCCCGGCGGCGAGATCCAACTGAAGCGCGTCCGCGTTCCGCTGAAATCTGTTGGTTTCGTTCACTACCGCGAGCGCCGCGTCGAATACCGACCCAAAAGTGTCTTTCGGGTTTATATTCATGTCTTCGGTACGCGGTTTGAACGAAATATTGCCGAGCTCGGTTAACGGATAATCTTGTGTATTAATTGTCATTGCCGTCCGCCTCCGTTATCTCCCGATTTCCATCGTCTTCGCTATCATGGACTTGCTGCTGTTAATCGCGGTTACATTCGCCTCATAGGAACGGCTCGCGGAGATCATGTTAACCATTTCCTCGATAATGTTCACGTTGGGCATGGCGACATATCCGTCCGCGTCGGCGTCCGGATGGCCCGGCTCATACACGCGCTCGCCCGCAGCGCTGTCCGCGGCGATCTCAGACACGCGCACCCCCGCGCCCAAGACCGGGCGGTTTAATGTGTTCCGCAAAACGCGGCTGAAGTTCTGATCGGGGATCTC
>JAISZF010000005.1 GCA_031269415.1 Clostridiales bacterium | reverse complement strand
CGGACGGCGAGAAGGTTGTTATTAAGGGGTCCGAACAGATAACTGATTGGGAGAAAACTGAGGGAACCGTATGGAAAGCGACGGTGCCAAACAGTCTGTTCGGCGATTATAATCCGTTTGATTTGAAAATCTTCGGCGATTGGGTGGTGCGCGGCTTCGACAAGCATCTGGGCGACGTGTATCTGAACGGCGTTTCCCTATACGAGGCTTCGGGATACGAAGAACTGCTGAATCCAGTTACGCGTGAAACCGTTACGGACGACTGGACGGAAACGGAAATCGCCGTACTTCACCCGGAACAGACCAAGTACCTCTGGTTCGCGGAGGTGTCGGAGGATTCCACCACAATTCTCGCAAATTTCCACGAATATGATCCCCTCGCCGAGCTGGTTGAAATAAACGTGAGAAGATCCTGCTTTTTCCCGGACGTCACCGGTATTAACTATATCACGGTCAGCGGGTTCGAGATGGCTCAGGCGGCGACGCCCTGGGCGCCCCCGACCGCCGAGCAGCCCGGGCTTATAGGCCCGAACTGGTCTAAAGGCTGGATAATTGAGAATAACGTTATTCATGACGCGAAGTGCAGCGCCGTAAGCATTGGCAAGGAGATCACCACGGGCCATAATTACTATTCGCACAGAGGAGACAAACCGGGTTATACGTATCAATTGGAGTCCGTGTTGTCCGCCCGTCATATCGGATGGGATAAGGAGCGCGTCGGCTCGCATATCATCAGAAACAACACGATATACGACTGCGGTCAGAACGCTGTCGTGGGCCATTTGGGATGTGTTTTCAGCGAGATCAGCGATAACCATATCTATAACATAGCACAGAAAAGAGAGTTCTACGGTCATGAGATCGCCGGGATAAAACTGCACGCCGCTATTGACGTTCAGATTCGGGGTAATCGTATTTATAACTGCTCGCTGGGCACGTGGCTGGACTGGCAGGCGCAGGGTTCGCGGGTAAGCGGGAATATATTCTATAATAACAGCAGGGATATCTTTGTGGAGGTTTCACACGGGCCGTTTCTGCTGGATCATAATCTGTTCGCTTCGGATCGCTTTATGACAAACGCCGCTCAGGGCGGCGCGTACGTTAACAATCTTATATGCGGGTCAATGCAGTATTACAGGGTGCTGGACAGAGCCACGCCTTATCAGACGCCTCACAGCACGGAAGTTAAGGGGTATGCCGTTGTTTACAGCGGCGACGACCGGTATTTCAATAATATCTTCGTCGGCAAGCCCAGCGGGTCTGATACGGGAACCGCGCAATATAACGGCTGTTCTTCCTCACTGGAGGAATACATCGGGCTGGTTAAAGCTACAGGTTTGGGGGATTTAGGCGGCTTTCTCAAGGTGATGGATCAGCCGGTGTATATAAATAATAATGTGTATCTGAACGGCGCGCTGGCTTACGGCCGCGAACAGAACAATCTTCTGGACGAGGGCTTTGACCCCCGCGTTTCAATACAGGAGGAAGACGGCGCGGTATATCTGTCCATAGATTTGCCGGAGGATTACCAATGCGATATTGTCACCACCGCCGGTTTGCCGCGAGTGCGGCTGGCGGACGCGGATTTTGAAAACCCGGACGGCTCGGAACTGACGCTGGATAGGGATCTGACGGGTCGGAAGAAAAACGGTAAAACGGCGGCCGGGCCGGTCGCCGCGCTTGCCAAGGGCCATAATAGGGTTAGGATTTGGCCTGTGGCCGAATGAGAGCGGAAGATGAAGTAATATGATCGGCAAAAAGGACGGTAAGAAAGACGTGATCAAATACACCGACCTGCTCATCGGAGAAATGGCTGAACTCAACGGCGTCTCTGAACAAACCCTAATGATGTTTATGAAGGGATAATCGGGAAGGACGTTTCCGAGATTATCGGCGGCGAGAAAGTTGGCGTAACGATTGAGAACGTTAAGAATTTGGACGAGTCGCTAAAACGGGTCAAGCCGGACATAGCGGTAATTACCACCAAAAGTTTGATCGCGTCAATATATCCTGTTTTAGAAGTGTTCTATCCGGGCGAGAAGGATGTAAACGAATGGTTTATCGAAGGAGAACCGAACATGCGTTTACTGATGGAGAATCCCGCGACGGTGGAAATGACTTGCGCTTGCGCAATTAACCGTCTGCCGGACGTTATCGCGGCCCAACCGGGGTATGTCACCTCAGAAAAGCTGCCGGATCTTAAATTCCGTCGCCAGTTCTAAACCGCCACACGCAACCGCCGGATTGTGAAAAACCAATCCGGCGGTTTTCATTTTCAAGATTCTTCCGCTCCGTAGCCGAGCAAAACGGAAGCGCACGGCTTATACCCCTCCGGGACGCCCAATTCAACAAGCCATTCTTCCGCGTGTTCCCCGTGAAACACAAAGATAGGGAAGTATGCCCAGCAGGAAGCGACTCCGAGGGATTGGGCGGCAATCAGCATATTCTGAACAGACGCGGCGCATACCGCTTCGTATTGCACGGTGTCCTTGTTTCCGGACAGGATGACAACTACCGGCGCGCCGTATGTGCCGTTAAAGCCTGGCCTGGAGAATATTTCGCGCTGAGTGCCGCCCAGTTTTATTCCTTCCTCAATGGCAGCTTTGTTCAGTCTGGAAATCAGGTCGCTGTCCTGTATCACGGTGAAATGCCGGGAATCCGGGGAAACATAAGGGGCGGCCTTGCCCGCCTCCAATATCGCCGTGAGGATCTCTGGCGGTATCGGTTCTGACTTGTATCCGCGTACGCTTCTGCGCGACATGATAGCGTCTAAGGTTTCGTTTGTAATCATTGGTTTACCTCCTCATTGGATATATTTTTGTGCCATTTCAGCCAGTTTTATTGCGGTATTAGCGCTGCGAACCGTTATACCGCGGTACATTGCCTTGTCTTTAGAGATCTTGGACCATCGTGTCCGGGAAAAGGCGGCGATCGGCGCCGACCAGAAAATGACCTTGCCGTAATAATACACTTTCTCATATTCTTCATTGACCACTCTGACATGATCACAAATTCCCTCCGCTGTGAGGGGAGGGATGACAAAGAAAGCGTCATGACGCGAGCCGGACGCTTTATTCCACCATTCCGGCGCGTTCGCCAGTGCCTCGGCTAAATCGTCGGCGGAAATCACGCATACCGGAATGTCTAACGCGAAATCCCCGGCAATCAGTTCCTCACACACGGTTTTGACAGCGGACTCATCCAATTCGCTTCCGAAAAGGATATTCCCGCTGTTTATATATGTGACGGCCTTCTGAAAGCCACGCCGCTCAAAGGCGGATTTCAGTTCGGACATGATGATTTTGTTGTTGCCGCCCACGTTGATACCCCTCAGCAGGGCAATGTATACGATCATGAGGCGCTCCTTCGTTTGACTCATAAAATCTGAGATTCGGCATTGGCTTGTATTATTGAGTAAAATTATACTATAATGGAGCTGTTACGTACAGAAGGGATTAACAGATTCGGAGATGACTGCCTTGATTACAATTCAGGAAGCCAATGATATACTGGACGAGATCGCCAACAGCCTCCCGGCTGAATTCTATAAATATCTGAATGCCGGTATAATCCTGCAGCCACAGGTAAAACCCCACCCGGAGTCCAAGGCCGAGGATTTATTTATTATGGGCGAATACTGCCACGACAGCCTTGGCAGGTATATCATTATATATTACGGCTCGTTTATCCGCGTCCACGGGCATCTTGGCCGGAAGGCGGCGGCGGCGGAACTGCGGGCGATACTGCTTCACGAGTTCACGCATCACCTTGAGTCACTCTCGGGCGAGCGCGATTTGGAGATAAAGGACGCGAGGGACATGGCGGAGTACCGCCGCGGGCATAATTCTTCATAATACTGGTTAAATAAGGTTGCATGGGATGAAGCAATTGTTCGAGTCGATCGAAATCAGGGTCGGATTTAGCGAGATTGCGTTCCATGTGCCGATCCATTGAAACATAGGTCCTGTTGGTTCCCTCGGCCAAATGCCTGAGCATTGTGGTCTTCCCTGTCTGCCTTGCCCCTGTGACAAGAACCGCTTTGAAGAATTTGCTCATGTGGAGGAATTTTCCTTCAAGGCTTCTCTTTAGATATTCCATAATTCACCCCGAAATATGAAAATATAAAGTATATATTATAATATCATAACGTATGATTGCTGGCAAGTTGAAACCGCCGTGGTCAGAGCTGAAGCATGAACTGATTTAAGAAAGGTGGCGACACCGCCACCAGTAAAGAGTACGACCAAATAAGCAATAAAGTGTATAAAAAGGGATATTCATGCTAACAAACAAATTTTA
>JAISZF010000269.1 GCA_031269415.1 Clostridiales bacterium | reverse complement strand
AGTATATCATGGCCGTGATTAACGGTGAGGGCGAAGTCACTTCGTTTATTCTGAAGTCTTCCGGCAGGGAATTCGCCGCGGAACCAATGAATCATTTTTTGCTGTATAAAGATGTGCCGAGATACTTTGACGCGTGGGATATCGACAGCATATATGAAAACGAGCCGGTGGAATTGGAGAAAGCGGCGAAAATTACTCTGGTAAACGCCGGACCGTATAAAGCGGCCATCCGTCTTGAAAAACAAATAGGCAACTCTTCGCTGATACAGATTGTCAGCCTCAGCGCCGGAAGCCGCAGGCTGGAATTTGACACGACAGTTGAATGGCGCGAGTTGCACAGGCTTCTGAAGGTCGGTTTTCCGGTACGCGTTCACACGGAGGAAGCCATTCATGAAACGCAGTTCGGATATGTGAAGCGTCCCGCGCACAGATCCCGCGTATATGACAAAGACCGGTTCGAGGTATGCAACCACCGTTATACGGCCATGCGCGACGGGAGCCATGGCGCGGCGGTGCTGAACAACTGCAAATACGGCGTCAGCGCTCTGGGTAATGAGATACGCCTCACTCTGCTGCGCGCTGAGGCTTCCCCGGAGATGCGGGGAGATAATCGTTCGCAGCGGTTTGTTTATGCCTTTACGGCATGGAACGGCACGTTTATGGATAGTTCCGTTGTAAGAGAGGGTTATGAATTAAACGCGCCGCTCATAATCCGCGCGGGCGGCGGAAATACCGAGAGCTTTTTTGGGGTTGACGCCGAGAATATCATATTAGACACGGTTAAGCCAGCGGGGGATCAAAGCTGCGACATTATCCTGCGGTTATACGAATCCAAACACGCGGACTGTGAATGCGCGCTGCGCTGGAACCTCCCCGTAAAACGGGCGAGTATAACCAATATGGCGGAGGACAGAAACGCCGATATTCCGCTTGCGATCGTGGAATGTCGGACTGTCCTGAGTTTTAGGCCGTTTGAGGTGAAAACAATTAGGCTGTGGATGTAAGGCCATACGATAGCCGCACACCGATCCGAGTACCAGAAATCTGACGGTATTACAATACATTCCCCCGGCAGGACGCTAAACAGCATATTAAACCGCTGGGCGGCATGGCGCCGACAACTTCATTCGAGCAGCTCGCGTATGACTGCCGCCTGCTGAACACCGCGTCCGAACGCGACGGGGATACTGCGCTGCTTCTGCGCGACCTGCACGCGGACAGCGACAGCAAATATGATCCGCAGGCTTGGGTGCTGCGCCCGGATGTCGTCCTGGATATCTCAAAGGAATTAGTCAAACAGGAAGGCAATTATTATAATAAATGCCGTAAACTGTTCTGTTAGCGCAATGGTTTACAGCTATCAGACAAGGGATTTTCTGCCGGAAATACCCTGCGATTTTTGCGCGCGGTGTGAAATGAAATGTTCATTCGCGGCCGCTGCGATTTCCTTGTGGCTCACCGCTACAGCTCTTTTGAGGCCGAACGCTGGAACGGGCTCTACATATGGATATAGCGAGCCTGACGGGCTACAGCGACCAGAGTTATTACACCAAGAAATTTACGCGGATAACGGGTATGACGCCGGGCCAATATCGGAAGAAACGCGCTCATTTGGACGGGAATTGAGGTGAAGTATGTCTGTTTTAATCAAAATCAATTGGGGTAATAAATTACAATTAGTTCAAGCTGAACCCGGCGAAATTCTATCGAATATTCTGCGCGCAAACGGCCCGTTTGATCTGCCCTGCGGGGGCAAGTCCGTGTGCAGGCGCTGCCGCGTGCGCGCCAAAGGCGGTTTATCCGCGCTGACGGATATTGAATTGGAGTCATTTTCCCATTCGGAGATAAAGAGCGGCACGCGCTTGGCTTGCTTAACCCGAGCGGAAGGCGACGTTGAGATATTCGTTGAAGATAAGGCCGCTCTCGCGATAATGGACCAAGGCGCGTCGTTTGATTTCAGCGCTGATCCTCTTTTCAGCGAGTACGGCGTGACGGCGGACATCGGCACGACCACCGTATGTATGCGCCTTTACGGGCTTTCGGGACTCGTCGGCGGCTTATCAGTAAAGAATCCGCAAACAGCGTTCGGCGCGGATGTTATGAGCAGGATAGAACATTATCTGAACGGAAACGGCGAAGACCTCGCGAACGCCATCCGGACAGCCTTGTCGGATATGTCGGCGGGTCTGGCCGCAAAAGCCGGAATTGACGCGAAGCAGATCAGCGCCGCCGTACTGACCGGAAACACAACCATGCTCTACCTGCTTACAGGCAGTTCCCCAAAGTCGTTGTCACGCGCGCCTTTCAACGCGGATCGGCTGTTTGGAGAATTTACCGACGCGAAGGCTCTATTCCCTGGACTTGACGAAAACGCGTCCGTTTATCTGCCCCGCTGTATGTCCGCTTTTGTCGGCGCGGACATTACCATGGCGTTGTTGGCAAGCGGACTGTGTGACGGCGCGGAAACCGGCTTATTGGTTGACATCGGCACAAACGCGGAGATCGCGCTGTGGCATAGGGAAAAACTGTTTGTATGCTCCGCCGCCGCCGGCCCGGCGTTTGAAGGTTCGGGACTAAGCAGCGGCGTTTACGGTATAGACGGGGCGGTCGATCATGTTTGGCTGGAAAACGGCGCTGCGCGTTATTCAACTATTAATAATAAAACGCCTGTCGGCATATGCGGCAGCGGTATAGCGGACGCACTGGCCGTTATTCTGGACGCGGAAATCATAGACGAAACAGGGGCGTTTAATGACGATGGCCTTTTCAGGATCGCCGATACTGTTTCTGTTAATCAAAAAGACGTAAGGAAACTGCAGCTCTCCAAATCCGCCGTACGCGCGGGCATGGAAACCCTGCTGCGAACAGCGGACATCGGATGGGGAGATATAAAAGTCATTTTTATCGCCGGAGGGTTCGGCAGCTTCTTAAACCTCAACAGCGCCGCCCGTATCGGACTGCTGCCGTCTGAGGCGCTGCCCCGCGCGAGGGTTATCGGCAACGCGGCGCTGGCCGGAGCGTCCATGCTGCTTCAAAACCGGGCGCAGATCGAGAAGTCACGGCGGATCGCGGAGCTTTCGCGGACGGTTCAATTGGATAGGAATCCTGTGTTCTCGGAACTTTATGTGGATTGGATGATGTTTGAGCCGTAGGGTCTTTTGAGTACCTAACTGACTTTTACGCGCAATACCACGTTCTTCTTATAAAATGCCGCGCCGTACCATACAAATGACTGAAAACCCTCGGCGCGGTATTCTGATTCATAGCCCTGTCTTTCAATCTGTTCCAGAGCCGCTTGGGCTTCTTTCTCCATATCCATGGCTTTTTCACAAATCTTTATCTCAATGATCACCACGGTTCCCCAGATATTGAGCGGCGTCAGGACTATGTCCGGACGGCCAAGCCCCGATTCGCGGTTCGAGCGCGCGACGTGCGTTTCCATTCCCGAGAATAAGCCGGTTAATATTCCATGATAGTAATTCTCCGCGTAATCGTAATAACTGATGGTTTTACCCAGTATATCCCGCAGGAATTCTTCCGCGATTTGCGCGCCGCCGTCCACAACCGCCTTGTAAAATCCGGATAAATCCCTTTGCCGCACGCTATCATTAAACCATTCAAGGATTTTGTTCCTGTAAATACTCTCCACCTCTGTGTTGGGTATCACAAGTTCAGCCATTATATCTATGCCTTCCTGCCATACCGACGCCGCCGTCAGGTATCCGGTGAACAGCATGAAATTCCACAGGTTATCTCCCGGGCGTGTTAAATCAGCGTAAGTTATGTCTTCCCGTATGGGCTTTATAAGCGTCCCCCCGGCAAGCAGCGTCTCCAGCTCCGCGCGGCCTCGCGCCCCCGATTTTTCCACCAGGATTCTCACAATATCGTTGGAACTGGTGTTCGCCCAATACGGCCTTAATGGGACCCCTTCCACTTGTAAAATAGCCCGAACGCTGTTCACGGCGCTCCAAGGGTTGTACACTCGTTGACCGCCGATCATATAGCCATTGTACCACCGGCGCAGATCCTCCCTCCGGGATTCCCTTTGATAATAACTGAGTATCCCGTCTAATTCATCTTGCGTGAACCCGTAGTATTCTCCAAAGTGGTCGTCCAACACGGACATAATAAGAAGATTGTTCATTCCCGTGAAAATACTTTCGCGGCTGACCCGCAGGCAGCCGGTTAACACGGCAAACTCCAGGGATGGGTTTGTTTTCAGCGCGGATTCAAACAGTGAGCGGATGAAGCTGACCATTTTATCATAATAGCCCCTGAAATACGCGCTTTCCAACGGCACGTCATATTCGTCAATGAGGATAACCACCCGTTTGCCGTAAGCTTCGTACAGGAGCCCGCTTAAAAACAACAGCGATGTGGCATATTCCTCAGGCTCGCCTTTCAGGCTCACAATAAGGTTCCAGCGGTCTTGGTCTGATTTATCGGTGAGCTTACCGTAAATAGTATTATGACGCTTAAACTCATAAGCGATGGTTTCTTTCAAAACGGAGAACGCGCCTTGGAAAGTATCCTGTTTGGCCGACTTAAGCGTCAGCGAAATAACGGGATACGCGGTCATGTTTTCGAGGTAGGACGCTGGTTCGCCCATTATTTTCATCCCGTCGAACAACGCGCGGTTCGCGGCGTTCTGTTCCGCGTTGCCAGTATCTTCGTAGAAGTATTTCAGCATGCTCAATGTCAGCGTTTTACCAAATCGCCGGGGACGCAGAAAAAGATTCACTTCACCGCCCGAGTCCCGCAGTTTGCGAATAAGCGGCGTCTT
>JAISZF010000160.1 GCA_031269415.1 Clostridiales bacterium | reverse complement strand
TAAGTATATTGCTTAATCAGGTTGAACTTTAAAGAAGAATATAGGGTTCCTATGTTTTCCTATGTTTTTCATAACGGTTATTATGTTTCGTCTGTCGGTGATATCAACGAGGATCATATCAAGAGATATATTCAAGAACAGCAAACGGATAGCTATAACGAGGACAATAAAAGAAGGCAGCCTCTTTTAGAGGCGGATAGTGGCAGGCTTGAGATACCCGCCTTTCAGGCGCGCGAGTATAACCGATATTCTCAGATAGAACGAAGTAAAAACAGCGCGGCGCACACTAGGAAAGCGTGTGCCGCGCTGTTTTAATATGGGAATTATAGGACTCGAACCTATGACATCTTGCTTGTAAGGCAAGCGCTCTCCCAACTGAGCTAAACTCCCGATGAAACGCGCGTACAACCGCCGCGCTTAAGCTTAAGTATATTAACATAAGCAAAGCAGCCTGTCAATACCCGCGAATCAAGGAATTTTCGCTAGCATTCGGATTCAAACGCTAAAAATATTTATATATCACAAAACATTGACAAATAAAAGTATTCTTGCTATTATTATTATGATTTACCTTATTTATCGGCTAAAGTGGATCTATTCGCCTAAAATGCCTTATGAGGGCGTGCGCGTTACGTTATAACTCGATATTTTTCACCCGTTAGGGCAGTGGTGAGCATGTATAAGCCGATCGATCAAATAAACGCGGAGTTTCAAGAGGAATTCGCTAAACCCAAAACCAGCGTAAATAACCCTCGGATCAATCCGATATCTTTCATGGATACAAGTCCGAACGGTTTAACGCTCCCGTTGAGGCACAGAATTGATTCCACTGAGGCGGAGCGTAGTAAAACGGAACAGGCGCCAAGGCGATCAGGCGGCAGAAACCACCGGAAACACAGAGGTGGAAATACAAAAGGCAAGAGAGACAAAAAAAGGCGAAAAATAAAAAAACGCGCTTCCGCGTGGAGGCGCGCGGTTGGCATCCTAATTTTTCTAAGTGTGTCTATTTATCTGCTCAGCGCGATAATCTACATAAACCTACGATACGATCCGCTGCTGTTAGGCGTTTATTACATACTCCCGCGGATGTCTGACATTATGGAGACGGAAATACCTCAAGGTTCGCTGCTTATTGTCCAATCCGTTGAACACTCGGCGCTGAAAATAGGTGACACAATTATTATAAGGCAAAATCAGGAGCTTTTTACCGCCGCTGAAATTGTATCTTTCAGTGAGGATATTTATGGAGGCGTCGAAAGCGGTGTTTTTACCCGCGGGCTTCCCGAAGAAGCCGCGGAGTCAAATTTTGTGGGACTTTCATTGATAAAAGGGCGTGTGGTCTCATATGTTCCGGTTATAGGAGGGATTATGTCATTAATATCCAATAATTTGTTATTCGTCGGTATTGCGTACATATGTTTAATTCTTTTTATTAACGCGATAAGAAAGCTCATTTCATCCGATTAGACGCCCATACCGCCATGTATGCGTCATTGAAAAAACCGCGCGGATAATTATAGAGATAAATGGGGGAAATTAAACTGACCGCGAAATTTGGCAGTGTGATGGAGGTGAAAAATGCCGCTCGAATTTTAAGCGGCAGGGCATTATGAATGTTCAATTGAGACTTGATCGATTCTTGAGCAACAAGATGGTGTTAAGAATTGTCAGCCTGTTTCTCACGGGCGTGCTGGCGCTGTCGGCGTATATGTCGGGCACGCTGGCTTGGACGGCGTATGTGAGCAGGGTTAATACATTCTTCGGAGGCGCTCCGGGCAGTGATAAGGGGCTGATGATCCGAAAAACTGTTCATAACGCCGAGGATCCTCAACCTACGGAAGAAGAGCTGGACAGGCTGGTCTTTTCCTTTCTGGTTGAGATACCGTCTATAACTGAACCTGTCGTATACATAGTGTATGATAGAACAGGGCAGATTGCTTCGGAAGGGCTTGTCAGCCCAAACGGCGATATAAATGATCCCGACAGCATCATCCGGATTAAGGGCGGGCAGTATGCCGTAATAACGGATTTGCCTCTCGGAACGTGGTACAGAATCAGCGAGATTCCGCTGCCGGGGTATGAAACGGACAGCGTCGGCAGTTCCGGGCATTTTATTAAGACGGACGATGGTGCTACAATCGCCGATTTTACTAATACATATTACACGAATGGCGCGGGTGTTCTGGAATTACGCAAGACTTTGAACATCGAGTCAGAGATGTTGTTTGACTTTGACGTCAGGTTTGAGTTAAACGGGGAGATATACGACGGTCCGCTGCTCGTGGAGATAGACGGCGGGGAACTGCGGGAATTTGTGAATCCCGGGCTGATTATGCTCACCAACAGAGGTTACGCTAGGTTTATTAATCTTCCGCCCGGACTAAAGTACATAATAACAGAGATGGACTACAGCGACGATAATTTTTATCCCGCCGCCGGTTCGTTTACCGGATTCACGTCCGCCGGATGTGATCCGATTATTATCGACGCGGATAACTGTTTTATAGATACATCTAATGGAGAAAAGGGTTCTATTTCCATTACAAAAAGGGTTACAGGCGCTTCGCTCGAAATTGACAGGGGCTTTAAGTTTATTGTCAGCTTCGAGGACGCGAATAACATATTCTTTGACGGTGTTTCCGATTCCGGTTTGCGTGTGGATTATGACGATTTTAGCGAAGAGTCCGATTCTTCGCGCGATGAAAGACGAGAGCCTGATTCTGAATCCAACGCTGCCGATTCTGAACCGACGGATCCGCTGCCTCCGGAGTCTGAGGAAACAGAATCTATACCGGAGGATTCCGAATCCGTTTCGGATGAAACGGATCAAGCGGGCGAGCAAAGCCAACCGCCGGATCCTGATTCACCAAGTGAGGAAACGGACCCGGACACGCCCGGCGAGGAAACGGAACCCGCTTCGGAAGCTCCGGAAACAGCGCCTGACGCGTCAGACGAGGAGACAGAGCCTGTTGATAAGGAGAGCGCGGATACCGCCGTCGAAACGGATAATCCAAACCCTGATGCGGATGAGGAACCAGTACCTGATTCGGAAGCAAGTGAAACGCCATTTAGTGAAACAGGCGCCGATCTGTTTGAAAATGGCTCTGTATCCGAGTTTCAAAGTGCTTTTCCGTTTGAGGATGTGACGACTCTGTCTTCCTCGGCTTTGGATATTGCGGAGTTCTTCCCTGAATTTCAGTCTGACGGCTCTGTAAGGTCCTCGGTAGACGGTGTTGAGGGGAACTCGTACTATATCACTTTATATCCGGGTGAAACAGCTTTGTTCGGCAATATACCCGAAGGTGTAAAGTATACGGTCACAGAGGTAACCGAGGATAACCCTGACGGTTATATATCGTCAAATGAGAGCGTGTCCGGTATTATTATTGGCTTGGTAAATAAACCCCTTACGTTTGTCAATCACAAACCCGGCAGCGCCAAGTTGCGTGTCATGAAGCAGACGATAGGCGCGCCTGATGAAGATATTAATAAGATTTTTACGGTTTGGATGTACATAAACGGCGTAATGCGGGAATCTCCTATACAATTGAGATCCGGAGATGTATCGGCTGATATAGAAATTCCTATCGGCGCGTACTATGAACTGGTCGAGGAGAATTACGCGGACGACGGTTATTTAACCTATGTGGAGCACGCTACGGGGCTTGCGCTGGTTAATACCGATATTACCACACGGATCATCAATTATTATAATACTGTTTCGCCGACACCGATTACAACAACGGCTCCGTCGCTGACTGTCACGCAGACACCGTCAAATCCGCCGCTGACAACTTACCCGGTCTTGACGGTGACCGCGAGACCGACAGAATCGGGCAGAAACACGCCGACGAATACACCGAGACCGACTGAT
The DNA here is from genome assembly GCA_031269415.1 of Clostridiales bacterium. GTDB lineage: Bacteria > Bacillota > Clostridia > Lachnospirales > WQUN01 > JAISZF01. The sequence continues at coordinate 4,270 of JAISZF010000160.1, read as the reverse complement.
TCAGGTGAAATTACGCCGAGGCCGACTGACTCAGGCGACGCCACGCCGACGAATACGCCGAGGCCGACTGACTCAGGCGGCGCCACACCGACGAATACGCCGAGGCCGACTGACCCAGGCGGCGCCACGCCGACCAATACGGCAACGCCAGACAATCCGACTCAGCCGCCGTATGAGACGAATTCGCCGACAGTGACGCGGCCGCCATACGTGACAGATCCGCCGGCTACAAGAAGACCGACGCGTCCGACACAGCCGCCTGTTAATCCGCCGTACTACACAAACTCGCCGACTCCGATGGTTAATCCGCCATACTTCACAACGTCGCCTCCGTTTGAGCCGACAACGGTTCCGATCTTTACGCCAACGCCGGAATATCCGTTTGAGGTTACCAATACGCCGACCAACGTATATCCGCCTGAATTTACTTACACGCCTACACCGGAGGATTCCATACCGCCGGATATAACGGAGATACCCGGGCAAGGCGGCGGTACGCCGAATACAGGCGATAACACCAACCCCGCGCCTTGGTTCACATTAATGATAGTAAGCGCTCTGCTGCTGCGGTATGTTTTAAGCAATAAACCACGGCTGTTAGGAAGATAAAAAAAGCCTGAAGCGTCTTAATAAGACGCTTCAGGCTTTTTCACTATAAAATATATTGATCGATAATACTGACCAGCTTTCCAATCTCAGGCTTGGCTATCTGAGCTGTAGCGCCAAGCTGCTCGCCTTTCTGCCTCATCTGCTTATTTATCAGTGACGAAAACACAATGACGGGCAGTATACTCAAATCCTTGTCCTCACGTATGCGTTTCAGCAGATGGTGGCCATCCATTTTAGGCATCTCAATGTCGGTTATAACCATAGATACGGAATCTTTTATCGGTCCTCCGCGGCTTTTTAATTCGTTCAATTTCTCCCAGGCTTCCTCTCCGTTTGCCGTACGGATGATATTTGTGTAGCGCGCTTTCTCCAAGCTTTTACAAATCAGCTCTTCGAGCAGAGACGAATCCTCGGCGATCAGGATCGGTTTATGTGAGACCGGCCGCTCGCCTAACATATCAATTTCCTCAGTCTTAATGGTGGATTGCGGACTGATGTCCGCCAGGATTTTTTCAAAGTCCAGAATTGTTATCAGACGGTCGTCATATCGGGCGATACCGGTCGCTACGCCGCTCTGGCCGCCGTATATGGTTATGTCGGGCTTCTCGATCTCCCTCCAGCTAATCCGGTGAATATCCTTGACCTTATGGACATGAAACGCGGTATTGAGTTTGTTGAATCCTGTCACGATTAATATATCGTTTTCCGGATTATCAGACTCCTGTAAGCCCAAGTACCTGGCAAGGTTAATAATTGTGATAATAGTACCTCTGGGCTTGAAAACGCCCTCGACGAATTCATTTGAATGGGGCATAGGCGTTATGTCATTGCTGAAACGCAGTATCTCCTCAACCTTTGAGACGTTAATGCCAAAGGATCTGCTGCCGATAGAGAATTCAATCAGTTCCAGCTCATTTGTTCCGCTTTCCAGCAGTATCTCTTCTTTTTTCTTTACAGCTTCCACAATGCCCTCCTCCGCGAGAATAACGTGAACGCAAGTCAATGGTTTTAGTATATCCATGTAATACCAGAATAATTATTCAGCTTGAAAAATATTCGTATTTTAGGTATTATATTAAAAATTAGTGTCGGAGGGAAATAATGTGCGGATTTGTTGGGTTTACCGGTGAAACTGAAAACGCGGAGGATATCATCACCCGCATGATGAAACGTATTGCGCATCGCGGACCCGATTCCGCCGGGGTGTATTTAGGCGGCCTCGTGTCTCTGGGTTTCCGCAGGCTTTCCATAATAGGGTTGGACGACGGAGCGCAGCCTATGTTTAATGAGGATCGCACGCTGGTTGTGGTCTTTAATGGAGAGATATATAATTATCAAACGCTGAAGGATGAATTAGAGGGATTGGGGCATACCTTCTCATCTCACGCGGACACCGAAACCCTGCTGCATCTGTACGAGGAATATGGTGTGGAGATGCTCAACAGGCTGCGCGGTATGTTTGCCTTCGCTATCTATGACATTCCAAATAACAAGCTGTTCTGCTCTCGTGACTTTTTTGGCATTAAGCCGTTTTATTATGCCGATGTAAACGGAAACCTCATGTTTGGCTCCGAAATAAAGAGCTTTCTGGAACATCCCGATTTTAAAAAGGAGCTGAACGAGGAAGCGCTGGAGAATTATTTGACATTTCAATATTCCGTTCTGCCCGAGACGTTTTTCAAGGGCGTATATAAACTCCCGCCCGGTCATTATCTACTTTATGAAGGCGGCGAGGCGTATATTAAACAATACTGGCAGTCGCGGTTTGAGCCGGAGGATATGGATCTCGCCTCCGCCGTCGCCATGCTGGAAACAACGCTTCAGGAGTCCGTTGACAAACATAAGCAGGTCAGTGATGTGGAGGTCGGCTCGTTCCTGTCCAGCGGGGTGGATTCCAGTTATGTGGCGGCGGCGTTTCATGGGGATAAGACTTTTACCGTGGGCTTTGATTATGATAATTACAATGAAATAGAATACGCGAAAACTCTATCGGCTAAGGTGGGCATTGAGAATTACTCGAAAACAATATCCACCGATGAATACTGGGAGCATTTGCCGAAGGTGCAGTACCATATGGACGAACCTCTGGCGGACGCATCCGCGATAGCGCTGTACTTTGTCAGCCAAACGGCCAGCAAGTACGTGAAGGTCGCGCTGTCCGGCGAGGGCGCGGACGAGTTCTTCGGCGGTTATAATATTTACAAGGAACCGCTGGACATCAAGCCGCTAACCTCGCTTCCGAAGCCGGTACGGAGATTCCTGGGCGCTCTGGCTTCCGCGATCCCGTTTGACATCAAGGGAAAAAACCTTCTGATACGCGCCAGCAAGGATATTGAGGAACGGTTTATCGGAAACGCGCGTATATTTGATAAGACAGAGCGTGAAAAGATATTGAGGCGGCCAAAAGGCCGGTATAACCCGGGTAAATTAACAGAACCGTATTACAGGCAATGCGTTGACAAAAACGGCTGCCCCCAAGACGATATTACAAAAATGCAGACGCTGGACATTCATTTGTGGATGGTGGGCGATATCCTGCTGAAGGCGGACAAGATGAGCATGGCTCATTCATTGGAGGTTCGCGTACCGTTTTTGGACAAAGAGGTATTTAGCGCCGCATCAAAACTGCCGACGGAGCTGCGCTGCAATAAATTACAGACAAAATACGCGTTCAGACAGGCGACTCTAAAAAAACTGCCCCAAGAGGTCGCGGACAAAAAGAAATTGGGGTTCCCGGTTCCAATACGCATCTGGCTTAAGGAAGAAAAGTATTATGAGCGTGTTAAGAAATATTTCGTGAGTCGGGCGGCTGAAAAGTATTTTAATGTCAGCGCTATTCTAAAACTGCTGGACGAGCATAAAAGAGGCCGCCGTGACAACAGCCGCAAGATTTGGACGGTATTTATGTTTTTGATGTGGCACGAACAGTTTTTTCCAGAGGAATTATAGTATGGCAAAGAATCACCGTTTTTCAAGGACAGAGCAGTTAATCGGCAAGCCCGCTCTGGAACGCCTGCGGGGGAGTTCGGTCGCGGTTTTCGGAATTGGGGGAGTGGGGTGTTACGCCGCCGAGGCGTTGGCCCGCAGCGGCGTTGGAAAGCTGATACTGATAGACGACGACCTCGTCTGCGAAACCAATATTAACCGCCAACTGCACGCGCTGGATTCCACAGTCGGCATGCCTAAGGTGGAAGCCATGAGAAACCGTATCGCTGATATAAACCCCGCCGCGGTTGTCGAAACCCTGCGGGTATTCTATTTGCCGGGAACGGAGAGCGTGAGCTGGGATTATGACTATGTGATAGACGCTGTAGACACTGTGACCGCGAAACTGGACATTATAATGGAATCACAGAAACGCGGCGTTCCGGTTATCAGCGCCATGGGTGCGGGCAACAAGCTGGATCCCACAAAATTTGAGATAGCCGATATCTATCAAACATCCATATGCCCTTTGGCGAAAGTAATGCGCCGCGAATTGAAGAAACGCGGCGTGGAATCGCTGAAAGTGGTTTATTCAAAAGAACCGCCCATAAGGCAGCGCAATACCCTGATTGGATGCCGTAACGGTTGTATATGCCCGCCGGGCACGAGGCGGACATGTACAATCCGCAGACAGATACCGGCCAGTGTCGCGTTCGTGCCGTCGGTAATGGGGCTG
>JAISZF010000211.1 GCA_031269415.1 Clostridiales bacterium | reverse complement strand
ATGGCGTGTTCATCAGTTCCGGCATTATCCGCGAACGGCTGGACGAAGTAAAGGAAGCCATGGAATCTCACGGGTTTACCATTATCGAAACCAACTCTAAAGACGATTGGTATTGTCTGGCGGCGCGCCATGCCTAAATATTTTATCGCTCCGGAAGACATTGATAAGGAAAACAGCCGGCTCGTTATCAGAGGGGAGAACGCCGACCATATGATTAACGCCCTGCGCGCGCGGCGCGGCGATCATGTGACGGCGTGCGACGGCCTCTGTACGGATTACACATGCGAAATAAGCGAGATCTTTACAGGCGGGAACAAAAAACTGATTCTGAAAATCCTCGCGGAAAGCGGGGTTTCCGAGCCTAAGTTAAGGGTGACGCTATATCAGTCGATTCCGAAATCGGACAAAATGGAGTATGTTATTCAAAAGTGCGTCGAAATGGGGATTTATGAAATTACGCCCATATACACGGAATTTTCGGCCGTCAGATCATTATCAGACGCCAAGCTTTCCCGTTACAGGAAGATCTCAGAAGCCGCGGCAAAACAGTCCATGCGAGGGTTTATTCCATGTATAAACCCTCCAATAACGCTGTCGGAAGCTTTGACAGAGAGTTCCGGGCGCGGTCTGGTGTTCGTCCCGTATGAAAATGAACGGCAAACCGGCCTGAAAGATCTCCTGTCCCAGTACGATATGGCGCAAGTGATTTCGGCTGCTTTCTTCATAGGCTCGGAAGGCGGTTTTTCCGGCAGGGAGGCCGAAATGTTCATAAACGCCAAAATCCCCCGCGTTACGCTCGGCGGCAGGATTCTGCGCACGGAAACGGCGGGGGTTGCGGTACTTACCATTTTAATGTACGCCAGTAATGAACTGGGCGTCGCGGGAGGCGGATATGACGGATAAACTGCGTGTTTTTGTGGCGGACGACTCGCCTGTGGCGCGCAATATGCTGATTCGTATGCTGAATGACGAAGATGATATTGAGATTGTGGGTGAAGCGGGGACAACGCAAAGCAGCATTATGATGCTGGATGAGGTAAATCCGGATGTCATCCTGCTGGAAGCGGCTATAAGCGGGGGAATGAGCATTACGCGGCTGATCCGCTCCATGAAGGACATTAAGCCTTATGTAAGAATAATCCTTTGTGTTGAGGTGAACGACGGCGTTGAGTTGATAAAATCCGCGGAACTGTGGGCGTCGGATATTATTCGCAAGCCCTATAATAAAACGAATCTGCTGAGGGCGATAAGAAGCGCATGATTTATTTTGACAACGCGGCCACAACGCCCGTCTCTCGCGAGGCGGCCGAAGCGGTAAACCGAATGATGGACTCTGTGTTCGGAAATCCGTCCTCCCTACATTCCGCGGGGCTTGCGGCTGAACGGGAGATAAAAGCCGCCGCCGAAACAATCGCGGATATTTTAAAGGTACGCCCGGATGAGATCTATTTCACATCCGGCGGCACCGAGTCCAATAACCTGGCTATTATAGGCGCGGCTATGGCGCGAAGGAGGCTGGGAACCCACATAATAACCAGCCGTGTGGAACACCCGTCTGTCGAAAACGCCATGAAGGCGCTGGAGTCGGAGGGCTTTGAGATTACACGGCTGCCTGTCAGCCAGAGCGGCCTGTTAAACCCCGCGGACGCGGTTGACGCGGTTCGCGGCGATACCATACTGGTCAGCCTTATGCAGCTAAATAATGAAACGGGCGCGGTGTTTGACATCGCTAAAATCAGCGGACTGATCAAGGAAAAAAGCAGCCGCGTCCTGTTTCACACGGACGGCGTACAGGCGTTCTGTAAAGAACCGCTCAATATGGCGCATGTGGATTTGTATTCCCTCAGCGCGCATAAGATTCACGGCATGAAGGGAGCGGGAGCGCTGTTCATACGCAAGGGGGTCACAATCAAGCCGCTGCTGTACGGCGGCGGCCAGCAGCGCGGCATACGGCCCGGAACGGAGAACACGCCGGGCATAGTAAGCCTGGCAGCCGCCGCGAAAGCCCAAATGAAGAACCTCAGGCAAACGCGGGAACGCGTTTTGATGATAAAAAATGAGCTGGTCGGCCTCGCGGAAGAGCTGGACGATGTTTTTATTAACGGTTTCGGTTCCCCGTATATTCTAAATATGAGTTTTCCGGGCGTTAAGGGCGAAACGCTGGTTCACGCCCTGGAACGCGAAGATATTTATATTTCAACCGGTGCGGCCTGTAATTCAAAACACGCCGGCAATACTTCCCTTCAAGCGCTGCGGCTGGGTACGGAGCGCGTCAATTCCGCCGTCCGGTTCAGTTTTTCGGAGCTCAATACCCTTGAAGAAGCTGTAAAATGCAAGGAAGCTGTCATAAAAACCGTTATAATGCTTCGGCGGAATATCCAAAAAAGCCATTGACAGCGGTTGACATACCAATTATAATAGGCTTGCTGACAGCTAAATGGTAATATTAGGTGTTTACTCTAGGAGGGTATATTATGAAATCTGTAAGCGTATTGTTGAATACGATCGAAAAGGTAAAGGGGTTTGTCAACATTATATCCACACATGACGGAGATTTTGATTTGTCTTCCGATCGTTATGTTGTTGACGCAAAGTCCATAATGGGTATCTTCAGCCTCGATTTGGGAAAATCGCTTCGTTTGGATATCCATAACTCCACCGACGCGGATAAAGTGATTGAGCAGTTAAAGGACTATATCGTTTGAGTTAAGGTGTTAAAAGGGCTGGGGGTTCCCCTGGCCTTTTTATTATTAAATTATTAAGTCAATGAAAAGGGCTGGTTACTGATGAACGGTACTCCACGTATTTTGGACTTACGGAACCGGAAACCGAAAGCCTGCTGACGGAATACGGGCTGCCGTTAAACAATAAAGTTAAGGAAAAATACAATGGGTACGTATTCGGCGGCACGAGGATCTATAACCCGTGGTCGGTGGTCAGCTACGCTTCAAAAAAGGAGCTGGCCGGTTACTGGGTTAATACGTCCACCAACGCGCTTATCCGGGAGTCGCTTCGTTTCGCCGG
>JAISZF010000019.1 GCA_031269415.1 Clostridiales bacterium | reverse complement strand
CGTTGATTTAGCGGAAACGGAAGACGTCATCATCACCAAATACGGTAAGCCCGCCGCGAAAATCGTACGTTTCGATAAAGAACCATGGTACATGAAAAAAGTGCCGGAAAAAGTCACTTCCATCGAGCAGTTGTTCGGAACGCTTCCGAATGACATTGACATAGACGATATTCGAACGGAGAGATTGGCAAGATGACTGTCCTGCTGGATACCAATATTATTATGGACGCCTTGCAGGAGCGTCAGCCATTCGACGTGGCGGCGAAGAATATATTGCGCCGATCGCAGATCGGAGAACTTGCTTGTTTGTTTACCGCCAACACCGCCACAGACATTTTCTTTCTGTATCGTAGAGCGAGGGATTTGAAGTCGGCGCAAGCCGCGCTCTGGTATTTACTCACAAATTACGGCGTCGTATCCGTAACGCAAGAGGATTGTATCAATGCTATGTCTACCGGCATAGACGATTTTGAGGACGCGCTCGTTATGGTTTGCGCGGAAAAAGCGAAAGCTGATTACATCGTCACCCGCGACGAAGAATTCCTTCATAGCAGTTCATCCGTTCCCTTGATTAGTCCGGAGGTCTTTCTGGAGAAATTAAACGAACCGAATGCCCAGTGTAGGCGTTCACCCAAACGGTGAGCGCCTTTTTAGTGTGCAAATCCGACACGCACGAGAAAATCGGCATAGGCGGCATTGAAAGCATGTATCCCGTGCTGGCTGTGGTTGACGCTCGGCTCATGGCGACCGTTCCGCCAAAGTTCACGGCTTACCAGGGCTTCGACGCGCTATTCCACAGCGTTGAGGGCTATATATCAAAATTCGCCAACCCTATGTCGGAGATGTTCTGCCTTACCGCCATCGAAAATATCGCGCTTAATCTGCCCAATGCTGTCCGTAATGGCAATGATATCGAAGCCCGCGAGAAAGTTGCCTTCGGCAACACCCTTTCTGGCTGGGAAATGGTTGTCGGCTCGACGTCAAGTCAGCATTCGCTTGAACACGCGCTGTCCGCGTATCATCAGGACTTGCCGCATGGGGCGGGTCTAATCATGCTTAGTAAAGCTTATTTCACTTTTTTTATTGGAAAGAACGTCTGCGGAGAGCGGTTTGTGAAGATGGCAAAAACGATGGGCATGGCAAACGCCGTGAAGCCCGATGACTTCATCGCCGCGCTTGAGAAACTGAAAGCTGATTGCGGCGTCGCTGAACTCAAGATGTCCGATTATGGAGTTATCCCAGAGGAACTCGGCGCTATCGCCAAAAACGCGAGGGCAACAATGGGGAGGCTATTTGGCTGCGACAGATACCCGCTTACCGATGAGGATGCGACAGCTATTCTGAAAGCCTCGTACAAATAAGCGCGCGGGCGTTCAATAGCGCATTGACACACCGGCCATACTTTGCTATTATGTCATTAGGGTATTTCGGCTCAATACCCGATCATTAATAAAAAGTGAAGGGGTTTTTGCGATTAGAAAACTGAAATTGCTTTTAAGTCTGTCATTAGCTGCCGCAATGCTGTCCGGGTGTACGGGGGAGCCTCCCTCCGCGGCTCAGAAGAGCGCGAGCCAGCCTGTCGCCTCTACTGAAGCGATTCAAGATGTTCCGGAGGTTTCAGAGCAGCCGGCTGACACCGGTTCCGACGCGCCGCAAGATGATTTGGGCCTGTTAGTACCCGGGGTGCTTCAGGTTGGCTGCGAAATCGGCTACCCGCCGTTTGAGTATTACGCGGACGACGGCGTCACGCCCATCGGCGTGGATATTGACTTAGGCGACGCGATCGCCGAGGAATTAGGGGTTTCCATCGAACGCCAAGATACCGCGTGGGACGGCATATTTGCCGGGCTGGCGGCGAAAAAATACGACGTCATTATATCCGCGGTCACCATCAGCGCCGAGCGGATGGAGAATATGGATTTTTCCACGCCCTACATAGAAAACTGGCAGTCGATTGTTGTTAAGAGGGGCGGTTCGCCGATAACGGAACTCAAGGGCCTAGAGGGCAAAAACGTGGCGTATCAGGACGCCACAACATCCGACGAATATCTCGACGATTTGATAAACACGGGCGTTTTGAGCTGTGAACGTTTCGAGTACGCTAAAGTTATGAATTGCTTTGACGATCTGAATTTGGGCCGGGTTAACGCCGTATTATGCGACAGTACCGTAGCGGACGGATATATATCACGCGAACCCGATAAATTCGAGATTAGCTGGCTGCAATCGTCCGAGCCGGGCGCTGAGGCGGAGACGTTCGGCATAGCTATAGACAAGGGCAACGAAAAATTGCTGAACGCTATAAACGAAGCTCTTAAGAAGTTGGATGAGAGCGGAAAGCTGGACGAGATCCGTAAGAATTGGTTTTCCTAAAAATATTAAATTATTTCCGCATACAATGGCGTATGGCGTAGAGCCGTACGCCATTACGCTATGCGGATTATGAGGGGATTATATGAAGCCGCTTCATAAGAAAATAATTCATGCCGCCGCGGTTGTTATATTGTTGACAGCTTGCGTACTTTTGAGTTTATATAAGCCCAGTCGCGAACAGCTCGATAACAGTGTCTCCGACGAACTGATTACGGACGCGGGGAATAATTTCAGCGGAGTTTATTATGACTTCTGGCTCTTTAATATCACACGCGGCCGAAATGTCAAAACCGCCGTCTCGGAAACGTTTATCGGCGCCGCGGGCAGGATTTTAAGCGTTAACGAAGGATTCGGCCGATCCATGGCGGATGTTATCCTATGGCTGCCCGCGCTGGCGGGCGGGGCGCGGGTTACTGTATCACTTACCATCTGCGCGGTGCTGGCGGGGCTTTTTCTGAGTATATTCCTAGCTCTGGGAAAGATTTCAAAGAATCCGGTAATCAGCGGATTCTGCGGAGCTTACATATTCTTTTTCCGAGGCTCTCCTCTCTTAATGCAGCTCTTTTTTATTTATTACGGCCTGCCTGTGATAAACCCCGCGCTGACCATTAACAATAAATTCTTCGCGGCTTTTGTCGCGTTCACACTTAATACAGGCGCTTACTGCGCGGAGATCATACGCGCGGCCATACAGTCGATTGATAAGGGGCAGTTTGAGGCTTCCCGCGTTTTGGGGCTGACTTACGGGCAAACCATGCGCATTGTAATAATCCCGCAATCCATACGCAGGCTGCTGCCCCCTGTGGCGAACGAGTTTATCATGATCCTGAAAGACGCCTCCCTTGTGTCTATAATCGCCCTGGCGGACCTGACGCATGTAACGCGCTCAATCTCCAGCTCGGCCAGCAACGTGATGGTCTACATCCCCGCGATGATTATCTATCTGATAATAACGGCGTTTTTTACCGCAATCTTTACGCGTCTTGAGAAGCGGTTTTCATTGTATCAGTAGAGGAGGTAAAAATGGCGCTTATCCGAACAGAAAATGTGTGTAAGAGCTTTAGCGATGTAAATGTGCTTACGGACATAAATATCACCGTTAACCAAGGCGAGGTCGTGTGTATCATCGGGCCGTCCGGGGCGGGTAAATCTACCTTTCTGCGCTCGCTGATACAATTGGAGAAGATTACGAGCGGCAAGATATATATTGACGAGGAACTTCTTCTGTACAGGGAAAAAAATGAAACGAAATTTCGGATGGAACCGGTGAAATACAAGAGCCTGCTTCTGGAAATGGGCATGGTGTTTCAGTCGTTCAACCTGTTTCCTCACAGGACGGCACTCGAAAACATAATGCTCGCGCCGGTCAATGTGAAGAAAATGCCTAAAGCGGACGCGGAAAGACGGGCCAGGGAACTGCTGGCGAAAGTGGGCTTGTCGGAAAAGGCTGATCAATATCCCGCGCGGCTCTCCGGAGGGCAGCAGCAGCGCGTGGCTATAGCGCGGGCGCTAGCCATGGATCCGAGGATAATGCTGTTCGACGAGCCGACCAGCGCGCTGGATCCCGAATTGGTGGGCGAGGTGCTGAACGTCATGCGCGGGCTGGCGGAGAGCGGCATGACGATGCTGGTCGTTACGCATGAAATGGGTTTCGCGCGCGAGGCCGCGGATCGCGTCTTGTTCATGTCGGACGGATCCGTCACGGAGGAGGGCGATCCGGAAACCATATTCACGGCGCCGGAGAACCAGCGCACAAAACAATTCCTGAACAGTATTTTAGGCGCGTAATATCTGTGGACGGCAGCTGCCGTCTGATTTTTTAGCGGGGCGTGATATTTATTAAACTGAGTAGAACAGCCTGTTCCGTATGCCTGTTCACCACCGCTGTCATTTGGGGACTCGCGTTTGTGGCGCAGCGCGTCGGCGCGGATTACATGGGCACGTTCACGTTTAACGGCGTGAGGTTTCTGTTGGGCGCTGTTTCCCTTATTCCCGTTATTCTAATATTGGAACGCGGCCAGTCCGCGGATAATAAATTAACCCTGATGACGGGCATAGGAGGGGGCGTTATTTTATTCACGGCGTCTTCGCTGCAGCAGTTCGGGGTCGTGCTGACGGGTTCCGCGGGAAAGGCGGGGTTTCTCACGGGGCTGTACACCGTGCTTGTGCCTGTGTTGGGCATTTTTTTAAGGCGCAAAACGCGGATTTTAACTTGGGCGGGCGCGGTCAGCGCAGCGATAGGCTTATACCTGCTTTCAGTCCCCGATATGGGATCGATTAATACCGGGGACATCGCGCTTGTCATAGGCGCGTTTTTCTGGGCAGGGCATATTATTTTTATTGATTGGTTCGCCAACCGTATCAAAGCGATCAGCTTTTCGATGGTTCAGTTTTTCACTTGCGGACTGCTGAGCTTGATATGCGCTTTTCTGTTTGAAACCGTAAGACTTTCTGATATAAGCGCTGGCATAATCCCGATTTTATACGGGGGCTTATTGTCCGTCGGGGTTGCGTACACGCTGCAATGCGTCGGCCAGAAGGGCGTGGAGCCCGCCAGGGCGGCTATTATTTTCTCACTGGAAGCCCTGTTCGCCGCCGTCGGCGGCGCGGTTATCCTTGGGGAAACAATGAGCTTACGCGGTTACGCCGGCTGCGCGTTTATTTTCGCGGGTATAATCGCGTCGCAGGTTACGGTGAAGAGAAAGGAGTCTTTGACGAGTTTGTAGTCATACATATAAACCCTGTCAATAAGACAGGGTTTTTTTATCCACTCTGACCATTTCGTAATCATTATCGTTACCGTCTTGCGCTTCATCGTCACGCTCATACAGCAACCCATAAGAACCCATGAAGATGATGCGGGAGGAATTATGAATGAGTTGGAGCTATGAGGGTTCGCGCGGACTGGCGAGTGTAACATCAACTCTTAAAATTCGTTTTTAATTTCATATAGTTAGGATTTCGCACAGGTCGGATTTATACAAATATTTATTGCAATAGAATGACTCATCCAATTACTCGAATTTTTTTTGTTTTTTGGCCAAATAAATACTGTCTATCGTGTCCGCCACAAAGATGAGCTGCCACACGCTATGCCCGACCAATTGTTTTGTGGTAATGCTTTTGTTTCGGCGCAAATCCGCTAATTTCGCTATGATGTGCGCGGATGTGGCGAGCGTCGTAAAATAGGTGTACGCCACGACAAAAGGAATCAGCGGCCAGACGACTATCGCGATATGGAATACAATAGAAGCAAGGCCCCAGCAGAGAAAATTAAGGATATAGAACGGGATAAGGCATAGCTTGAAAACCATAACCACCCTAAAAGACAGGCAACGGGCACGCGCCGCTGAATACGCCGCCGCCATGATGTTCACGATGACCAGAGCGCATGTGAACAACATGCATATGATAGGGATAAGCAGGGCGCCGAGTGACGCGGAATCATCCGAACCACGCGCCGTGATTGAAGTAAAAGACAGGAAAAGGGACGCTGGCACGGAATAGACCAAAACCGTGAGTAGGATCAATAATTTTTTCATGCGCATCACCTCTCTACCATTGATACTATCATTATAACAGATAATCCGCGTGACGCCAATGTGTATCTAATGAAGTATTTAACCCCACATCGGACAACTTATGACTTGGCCTACTATTTTTTTTATTTCTTAGTCAATTTTTTCAGATCTCTCTCATATGATAAAGCGTACGCTTGACGAATGAATGGAACGAGCGGGCCGTGTATTCTGTGTGGAGGGATTATTGTGGGCTTTGGAGGAAACGGAAGTATTCTGCTGCTGCTGTTGCTGTTGTCGCAGGGCGGAGGCTTTGGAGGGGTCGGCGGCGATAATTCTATGCTGACCTTACTGATTCTGATTATGCTGCTAAATAACGGAGGCATGGGTTTAGGCCCTAAATAGAAAACAGAAAGTGAAGGTATGATCGTGCGCGATTCATACGGATACGTAATAAAAAGGCCGCGATTGAAACAATCGCGGCCTTTTTACTCCACATCTCTTCCTGACAATAACCGCCCGCTCAACAGGATCCCACTCCGCTTCGGAGCCGAAGCTGTCCGTTATATAGCGCAGCGGCACATACAGGCGGTCGTTCACCAGCGCCGCCTTACCCATATCGCCGGGCAGGGGACTGTTAAGAACGATACTAAGTTCCGTGCCGTTAAGAGTTATTGTTTCCGTTCGCGAGGCGTTGTCCCACTCCACAACCGCGCCTAAACTCTGGGCTATAAGACGGACGGGAACCATTGCCCTGCCGTTCTCCGGATCTATATAAGGCGCGGCTTCAGCCTCAAAGGATACGCCGTTCACGGTATAGCCTGAACTGCCGACACTGAGCCGTATAACCAAAGTATATGGCTCGGGCATAGGTGTGACGGAAATCCCCGGCACTTGCGGCCTGACCGCCGCGGAGGGCGCCGAACTCTCTCCGGTCCCTACGGCGTTGGACGCGGTTACGGTAAAGGTATAATTAACACCGTTCTTCAGGCCAGTAACCGTTATTGGCGAGGCAATGCCGGTCGCTGTTACATAATCGGGGTAGGAAGTTACGGTGTATCTTGTTATCTCGCTGCCTCCGTCCCCCGCCGGCGGCAGAAATATTACCACAGCCTGAGCGTCGCCCGCTTCCGCCGTAACTTGGGTCGGCGGATCCGGCGGCGTAAGATTGGACATGTCCTGCAGAATATAGTACGGATATATCGAAAACAAAGGCCTATCGACTGTAAATGATCGCTCCGGTCGGGCGGCGAACGTAACCTTTACTCTTAATCCAATCCCCCATCTCCCCCATGATCCGACTTTCGCCAGATCAATCAGGATCGGAGAGCTATCGCCGGAAAAAGACTGGCTTCTGTCCCTGTTTTTACAGACTATCGTATATTCGACCCTTGAAATGGCATACTGTGGGTTGAGGCTCGATATCCTATCTGAATTCAGCATGTCGAAATAGATCTTCGCTTCACCGGTTTCATCAAAATCCTCAGAAAAAACTATCTCCCTTATGTCTGGCATAGCAAGGTTGTCAACAAATTCGTTCAGCGCCTGATCGTCAATCTGATCCGCGTACGCGTGCACCGGTAAACATAAAAGAGCAAGAATCAACACTAAGATCGTTATCTGGCATTTCCTCATTGAGTATTACCTCCAGGATAATCCGGCGGGTTACGGCAGAGATTGTAACTCCGGAACCGTTTATAAACGTTGAGAAACATTAAGAAGAATACCGCCGCGGAAACGGCAAGGGTGGATATTGCCGACAAAGTCACTTCAGTCGCCTCGGCGGTTCCGGCGTTATCGGCCAGCGTGAGCGCCAAAACCACATTCGGCGCGTTAACCAGGAAATGCGCCAGCATGGATGAAAAGATGGAGCGCGTATGGATAACATACAGCGAGAATACGATCCCCAGAAACGTCGCGTATGGGATCTGCTGCGGGTTCATGTGCATTAAGCCGAAGAGTATCCCGTTTATAACGGCGGCGGTAATAACGCTCATCCCCTTTGACGCGTTCAGCGCCGCGCCCCGAAAACATATCTCCTCCGCCAAGGCGGGTAAAACCGCGGCGGCAAACACGGCGGCCGGCAAATTTTCCAACGTGAACATGGAAGTGATTTGTTCCGCCGCGTTTGGGTAAAATAAAGACGTCAGCGCTGATAATAACGCGGTCACAGGACCCAATAAAAACGTCATCAGCAGTATATACGCCGCGTTCTTCCAGCCCATCGGGTTTAGGGGCAGGATGTCGGAAAATTTTTGACGTGTAATCAACATATACAGCGGCAGCGCGGGGAAGATAAATATCAACTCGGAAACGATCAAGGTCGCGAAGATGTTTTCGTTAATAAGCTCGTCAAAACCGGGGACTGATGTTAATATTCCGAGTAAAACACTGTAAAGGATGAAGTCCGCGAATATAAGAGCCATAAGCAAAAGAATCCGGCGAGCCTTTATTGTGATTGATCTTAAGCCGCGCAATGCGTTTATCACATTCCACCCCCAAACTGTTTTTGATTATACTTCTGATCAATGGCCGGCGAAACGAGATTACGGATGATCGCAAAGATGGGTACGCCAAAAAACATACCCGGCACGCCCGCCAAAGCGCCTCCGACGATTATGGCGAAGATAACCAGCATAGGCGGAAGACCGGTGGAATCACCCAGGATCTTAGGCCCGAGATACATGCCGTCGAATTGCTGAATCACAAACAGCACGAACAGAACCAGCGGCGCCAGCGAAGGGTTCGTGGGCAGCACTATGAGCGTGGAAACAGCCGTGCCGACCAGCGGGCCGAAATAAGGGATCATATTGGTGATTCCCACAATCAGTGTCAGCAGAAGCGCGTAGGGCGGTTTTATGATCAATGTGACCGCGAAGAACATTATGCTGATGATTAATGAGTCAATAGCCTTGCCGATTATAAATTTTTCTATTAAACGGTTCGACTCTGAGGCCGCGCGGATGAACCGGTCGCTGAAACGCTTTTTGAACATGATAACTATCAGTTTCGTGGCGGCGCCGGCGTAATGCTCTTTGTCGCAGAGCATGTAAAAAGCTATAACCATGCCTAATATAAAGTTCAGTATTGTATTGGCAAAGTTCATTGTACCCGTCAGCAGAGCGTTGATGATATCGGACACAGAACCCAAACTGTTGTTTACCCATTCAAGGACCTGATCCATTAACTCGGTCAGATTATAGCTGGCGGGCAGGCTGATGTTGAAAGAGGTAAGGAATACGGCGATACCGCTCTCAGGCCCCAGGTATTCATAGAAGATATTCTGATAATACTGTAAATCAGTGGGCAGTTTTCTCCAGAGGTTTTGGATATTCTCCGCGACCTCCGGAATGAGGAACGAGCAGATCCAGAACAGACAGCCGATGAATATCAAATAGGTCAGCGTAACCGCCAGCATACGCATAAGCTTCGTTCGCTTGTGAAACCAGTTTATGCGCCGGAAGATCACGCGTTCGAGGTAACGCATTGTGGAATTCATAAAATACGCGATAAAAAAGCCGAATATAAACGGTGCCAGTATTCCGCGCAGAAGCCTCAAAAAATTATTGATGGAATGCCCAAACCCGGCTATATTCCATATAATCTTGCCAAAAATAACAGATAACAGAATTACCGCCAGGGTGTATAGGCTTATCTCCAAATACTTTTTATTTATATCAACATGTTTCATAATAGCCTCCTAAATATTATAAAACCAGTATATGTGAAAAAATATTTGTTTTCAAGAGTATTTCGGTATATACTTAAGTATGAGGGGATTTCGAGGTGCGATATGAGTGACTCGGTAATGGAAGCCGCTGAAAAAAAGGTAAGCGTTAAGGAGATTAAACCCGACATGGTGCTGGCGCGTGACGTCGTTACCAGCGGCGGCACGGTGCTGCTCGCTAAAAATACCATGCTGAACGGCGGCAACTACACAAAGCTCCTTTCAAGCGGCGTTGGATATATATGCGTCGTCACCGGTTCCATAAACGAAAAGAACGATAATTTTACGGAAAAAGAACGCCAGGCCGCCAGTCTCGAGCAGCAGCGGCGTCTGGTCGTTGAGCGGCCCGAGTTTATTGAATTTCAACACGCCGTTGACGATAAAGTGGAAGAGGCCAAGCAGTATATCCGCGCTATCAGCGACGGCGAGAATATAGACCTGCAGCAGATGTTTTCCATAACCGACGACATTATGGGCACTCTGCGCTGCAAAAACGATATCCTGACTTTCATCGGATTTATCAAGGAATCCGACGAACATACATTTCACCACTGCGTTAATGTGTCTCTGCTGAGCAACCTCTTTGGTCGATGGCTGGCGATGCCGCAAAACGAATTAGTTGAGCTTACCACCGCCGGGATGCTGCACGACATCGGAAAGACCAAAATCCCGAATGAAATTTTAAATAAATCCGGTAAACTTACCGACGAAGAATTTGCGGTCATCAAAAAACATCCCGTTCTTGGCTATCGTATACTGCAGAACCAGGACATTCCGGAAACCGTGAAACTGGCCGCTCTGATGCATCATGAAAAGCTGGACGGATCGGGCTACCCGATGGGCGTCAAGGATGAGCGTATTGGCAAGATAGCCAAAATCATCGCCATATGCGACATATACGACGCTATGACCGCCAACCGCGTTTACCGGGGTAAGATCTGTCCGTTTGAAGTCATCAAGATGTTTGAGTCAAAGGTGTACGGAGAGCTTGATACCCAATACTTATTGATATTCCTAAACAATATCGCGTATACCTATATGGGGAGCTGGGTTAAGTTGACAGACGACGTTGAGGCTGAGGTTGTGTTTATAAACGGATCACAGCTTTCCAGGCCGATAGTGCGCACTCTGGACGAGCGGTTTATTGACTTAAGCGTTGAAAAAAGCGTTTCTATTGATTCACTTATTTGAAGAGACGCAGTGTAAAGGAGGAAGCGCGGCCATACGGCATGTCCGCGTTGTGGGCGATGAAAAAAAATGGAAAATTTATGTTCGGCAATATTCTTATGTTATTGGAACTATTGGCTTTAGGGGCGTCTGTCGCCGTGCTCGTGTGGGTTTACAACAGGTATATCCACGATATTCCATTCGCCTTTATCGCGTTCATTAACGCGTTTATCGTCGTCAGTGTTTTTTATGCCGCGCGATTTCATTACCGGTATACAATGAAACGGTATATTGAATACATGTCGCGAAGCTTGGACACTGTGTTCAGCGAAGTCACCGATCAGGATTTCCCCAAGGGCGGCGCTGATCTCCAGCCGTTCTATTCTCAGTTGGAGAAGCTGAAAGCCACGCTTCGTAAAAAAGACGACACTCGACAGGAGATATTAAACGTCGTAAACTCAGTGGCGGTTAATATGGATTTCGAGAAGGTGTTGGAGGATTTGCTGCCAAAGCTGATTGTGGTTACCGGCAGTAACTGCTGCGCTTTCTACAGCCTGAACGCTCAAACCCACAAACTGGAGATAAAACAGTCGGTTGGGTTTTCAAAGAACATATACTCGGAGTTTGATATTAATCTGGGAGAGGGGCTTATCGGCGCGGCCGCGCTCCAGAACCAAACCACGGTCTGCATCGACATACCCGACGACTCGGTATACTTAATCCGTACGTTTGTAGGCAAGCTAAAGCCGCGTAATATGTTGATCGTCCCCATATTTTACCACGAAGAGATGACTGGGGTTATGGTGTTTGCCAGTATCCACGCGTATTCACACGAGGATCTGGAAATGGTGGAGATGATCAAGTATTATGTAGGAGTCGCCGTCGCGAACGGAATGTCTTATGAAAGGACCAAGCGACTCAGCAATGAGCTTAAATTCCAGAACAAACTCATTCAGAACTTGAATGAGGAGCTGGAAAAGAAGGTCGAGAATAGATCGTTCTTCCTGAACAATATCATAGACAGCATACAGGACTACGCCATTTACGCTATGGACAAGAACGGCGTCATTCAGACGTGGAATAAAGGCGCGGATTATATGCTGGGCTTTTCGGCTGAGGAGGCGGTGGGCAAGCAGGTGGAGTTTTTATATCCGCCTGAAGAAAAAGAGAGTGTGAAACGGCGGATTCAACTGGTACAGCAGGAGGGGAAATACGCGGAGAACGGCTGGCGCAACCGCAGGGACGGCAGCAGGTTCTTCTATGAAATGCGGATGTTCTGTATGTACAATGACAAGAATGAAGTCATTGGCATATCCAACATTACCAAGGATATGTCCGGGATTAAAAATGTCGAAAGCGCGCTGTGGTTTGAAAAAGAAGTGAGCCAGCGTATACTGGAGACCAGCTCAAGGGCGCTGCTCTTCGCGGATGAGGAAGGCCTTATCATATTGGCCAACCATAACACCGAGCTGCTTTTGGATCAAGAATTTCTAGCGGGCAGGGGATTGTACGATTTCTTTGAGGATTCAGGGGCGTTGTCTGAGAAGATAAAAGCCACTGCGCAGAATTCATTCTATAACGAGATATTCGGCAGGCTTCGTGATGAGGTCGACGTGGTCAGGCTTCAGATCAGCGTGATGTTTGACGAAGTGCTGGGGTCGAAACGGCTGTTTATTGTTATGACGAAGGAAACGCCTGGGTATTAAAAAAACCGCGGTAACGGGTTAGGTTAATAACCTGTTTTCGCGGTTTTTGTTTTCAGAGTTAAAGCAGGGAGATCATCCTAAGCCCCATTACAGCCTTATCGGCGCGTTCCAAAGCTTCCTCCGGCGTATCCGCCGTTACTGTCAAATGCCCCATTTTACGGCTGGGCTTTGTATGGCTCTTGCCGTAGATATGCAGCTTAACGCCGGTCACAGACAGCGCCTCGCGCATCCCTTCCAGATACGCGGGTCCGGTAAATCCCTCCTTGCCCAAGATATTTACCATCACCGCCGGCTTAATCAGCGACGTATCGCCCAGCGGCAGGCCTGCGACCGCCCGGATATGGTTCTCAAACTGGCTGGTGACGCAGGCTTCAATCGTGTAATGCCCGGAATTATGCGGCCTCGGCGCAACTTCGTTAATCAGAAGGCGTCCGTCC
>JAISZF010000283.1 GCA_031269415.1 Clostridiales bacterium | reverse complement strand
CTGGACGAGATCTACCCAACTGACGGCGTTTGCTATCTGCGTTTTGATAAACCCTGGCATCTTCTAATCGCCACGATTCTCAGCGCGCAATGCACGGACGACAGGGTGAACAGGGTTACCCCGAAGCTGTTCGCCAAGTATCCCGACTTGGAGGCGTTATCGCAAGCCAATTTGAGCGACCTAGAGGAATGTATTAAGACCACGGGATTCTATCACGGCAAGGCCGTACACATTATATACACGGCGCGCGCGCTGCTAACGCGATTCGGCGGCGAACTGCCCGAATCCATGGAATCGCTGACAGAACTGCCCGGCGTGGGCCGTAAGACGGCGAATTTGATACGCGGCCATATCTTCGGCATACCGAGTATCATAGTGGATACGCATGTTAAGCGAATCAGCGGCAAGCTGGGCTTAACGGATAACACTGATCCGTATAAGATAGAAATAGATTTGAGCCGGCGACTGCCCGAGGAACACTGGACGCGTTATAACACCCAGATAATAGCGCATGGGCGGGCCGTCTGCTCGGCGCGTTCCCCCAAATGCGGCGTCTGTCGGATGTCAGAATTCTGTGATGAGTATAAATCCGCCGTCCCGCGTTCATAATAGTTATGAACGCGGGAGAAAACTCCTCCCGCGCGAATCGCGGGGAGGTTTTTTTTTGTCTGAAAAATTCACTAAGGCCGCAACAGGGCTTATTGTTGGGACGGCTAACGGAGTGTTCGGATCGGGAGGAGGCACGCTGCTGGTTCCCGCTCTGGAAAAATTTCTGAATATCGAAACCCATAAGGCCCACGCTACCGCGCTGGCTGTTATTATGCCGTTATCACTTCTAAGCATCCTGTTTTACACACGCGGAGGGGATACCCCCTGGGGAACCATTTTGTGGATTTCGGCCGGAGGCGCGGCGGGCGGCTATATCGGCGCTAAACTGCTGAATAAGCTGAAGTCCGCGTGGCTGCGCAAGCTGTTCGGTATATGCATGGTCGTCGCAGCTGTCCGGATGATTTTTTAGCGCGTGGACATGGATTGGATAGTATATGTTATAATCGGGCTGCTTTCGGGAATAATAAGCGGTATGGGAATAGGCGGCGGAACCATTTTGATCCCCGCGCTCAGCATTATTTATGGAATACAGCAACAGACCGCGCAGAATATTAATCTAATCTATTTCATCCCTACGGCGGTTATAGCTCTGATAACGCATATTAAGCAAGGTAATATTGAAAAGAAACCCCTGCCGCTCATCATCGCCTTCGGGCTTATCGGCGCCGCTGCGGGCTCTTGGATAGCGATGGGATTGAAAGCGGACACTCTGCGCCGATGTTTTGGCTTTTTTCTCTTAGCCATGGGCGCGTATGAATTTTTCAAGAAAGAAGACGCTACGGAAAGGAGCACGCGTAATGGATAGTGCTGTTGATTTTGAACGTGTAAAAGAGGAGTTTTCCAACGCTGATCTTGAAGGGAAAGTACAGATGTATGTATCCGCCGAAGGGCTTACTCAGGATCAGTACAGGGATCTTTTGAAAATGTTCCCTATCGATCAACTCTCTTTGCTGGAACAGGCGCTGCAATGAGTAGAAAGAAGCTGTTGAGATAACAGCTTCTTTTTTAGCGAGATTACATATCAGAGGAGAGAGCCGAATATGTTAAGTAAACATATTTCGGAGCATATTTTCAAGTCTGCGCCTTAAATCATCGACCAACGCACTGCTTTTGCTGTTATCGTTCCGCAGTTTTTCTAACTCGCCGCTGAGTTCCTCTAACTGCTTGCTTAAGTCGAGATTCTGCATCCTTAAATTATTGCTAACAGTGTCCAGCTCTGTGTTTTCACCGCGCAGATTATTCAATTCAGCTTTCAAAGCCAGGTTTTCTTCCGAGGCGATCTCGTAGTCAGCGTTAAGACGATCAAAATCCTCAACTAAAGACGTATAATTTGAATCAAGGCTGTCAAATTTTGTTTGAAGGGATTCCAGATCGGCTTCCAGTCGTTCTGAATTTCCCGCGTACTCAATAATCAGCTCAACGGCTTCGGAAGGTTTATAATTATTGCCCCCGACTGTAACCACAGCGTTCGACAAGCCTATCCTGTACGCGATTATAATACACAATAACACCGTAAAGAGTACAACCCCCACAAAAATGCCCCATATTTTTATCGGTATATTAGATCGGAACACGTTGACCACCCCTCCCCCTTATATATTAATTATAAGTTACGGAGCCTATAATTACAATCTCAACTTTTGGAGCGACTGAGTGTAAATTTTGCCTAATTATACTCTCCATAGAATGTTTACGCCAAAAACCGCCAAGCCGGATTACTCCGAACTTGGCGGTCTTTATTGAATAAACTATTTGTTTGACGAAATAAAGGCATCTATTTGAAGTTTGGCTTCCTCGACGATTTTATCGTATCCGGCGGCCCGCAATTGCTCTTATCCTTTCCGTCGCAGCTAGATTATTGACATAATCTGTCAATTCTAGTCCCATTGGTTTCCTTGCGTTCATTTTGGTCAACTAATCTTGACAACTCCAAGGCCACTTCAATGTCAAGATCAAGTAAAGTAACGTAACCGCTTTATGCGATTTACATTAGCAATGACCACGTTCACCGTGGCGTTCGGAGAACGTGGTCATTGCTATGTGTGGTTCGCCTATTATGAGTATGAAGTCAATGTAAGTGAGAATTTCCGAGAAATAGAAAGAGAGTTAATATTTCATAATAATATAGGAGATGGCGCAATTCCTGATACTGAAAGTAACCGGAGCGCGGTATCGGAAGTATTAAACTATGAAGTCAGCGATATCAAAACAATCCGCATTGAGCTTGGATTTAAAGACCAAAACCCGCCTGATTTCGACCAAACGCCAAATACCTAATCAGTAATTTTAACAATTGAAAAAGACAAAAGCGACCAAATACAAAGCCCAGCGGCGGACATAACGTCTGCCGCTGGGTTTATCTGTTTTTACGCACACTTGTCTAAATTTCGGCATACAATGGCTAATGGAAAAAATTAATAATGCCGAAAGGATGATCTGTGTGAATAATCCGCGAGTTTTTGTATACGCCATTTGCAAAAATGAGGAAAAATTCGTGGACGCGTGGATGGACTCTATGAGCGAGGCTGATGGCGTTTATGTTATGGACACCGGCTCCGACGACGGCACGGTTGAAAAACTGCGCGCCAAGGGGGCGCGTGTCGTTATCCGCGAGGTGAAGCCCTGGCGTTTCGATACCGCGCGCAACCTCTCAATGGAATTGCTTCCAGAAGACGCGGACATCTGCGTCTGCACCGACTTAGACGAACGTTTCGTCCCGGGTTGGCGCAAGCTTTTGGAAAGCCGCTGGACGCCGGGTACCCATCGCGCCCTGTATACGTATAATTGGCGTTTAAAGCCTGACGGTTCGCCGTATACGCAATTGCTCTACTTTAAAATACACGCGCGCCATGGCTTCGAGTGGAGGTTTCCAATTCATGAGTATTTGGAATATATAGGACCCGGCAACGAAAACAGCGTTCGTATTGAAGAGCTTGTGCTGAATCATTACCCAGATCTCGATAAATCGCGGGGTTCATATTTGCCGATGCTGGAAGCCGCCGCCGCCGAGGAACCGAATAACGAGCGTATAGCCTATTATCTGGGGCGGGAATATTTGTATACCGGGCAATGGCAAAAGTGTATAGACACCCTGACGCTGCAGTTGAGCATGCCGTCGTCTGTATGGCGCGAGGAACGCTGCGCCTGTATGCGCTGGATCGCTTTATCACACCTGAAGCTGGATAACAAGACGGAATCGTATATATGGTATCATAAGGCGATAGCGGAATGCCCGGAACTGCGGGACACCTATGTGGAATTCGCCCAAGCGGCGTATGAGTATAATGATTGGGACGCCGTGTATTATTTCTCGGAAACCGCGCTTAAAATAACACAGAAGAGCATAAAATTTGTCAACATGGGTTATGCTTGGGATCATACGCCGGACGACTTGGCTTCACTGGCATGCTGGGAATTGAGGCTGTATGAGCGAGCGCTGGAACACGCGAGAAAAGCGGCGGAATTGTCGCCGGAGATAGAGAGGCTGTCTGACAACGCTCGAAGAATTGAGGATATAATGAATAACGACCCCCGGTGAACCCGGGAGCCGTTATTAAAATAGATGACCTGTAGGGGAATCGAACCCCTGTTTCAGCCGTGAGAGGGCCGTGTCTTAACCGCTTGAC
>JAISZF010000247.1 GCA_031269415.1 Clostridiales bacterium | reverse complement strand
ACCCGTGTATTTATCGACCGGGAAAGGCACGCCTACAAGATCAAGATTCGAATCAGACGTCGTCTGTAAATATTTGCCCATCGCACCGAACAATAACCCCATATAGCTGCCCGCATGATTGGAAAGTATTTTTGCGTCAACCGCTGTGGAATCGTTAAGCGCGAAATCAGGATCTATCAATCCCTCCGCATACCACTTCGCCATCTCTTCAAGATAATCTTTATATGCCGCTTCAGCGGGGCCATATTTTACAACGTTGTTATCTACATACCAGCCAAAAGTTATGCCGTAAGCGCTCATGAAATTATTAAGCCCATACTGCGCCAGTTCTTTCCGCGCTGTAAACGGCACCGCGTCGGGATAAGACTGTTTGAACGCTTTAAGAACGTCGTACCATTCCTCTATTGTGGTAGGCACTTCTTCGCCAACAGCGTCGAGCCAATCATTGCGCATCTGGAAACCCCAGACCAACGCGCCTGTATTTTGTTTGCCGTCTATTGGAGTGTAAGCCTCTGAAAAGCCATAGATATCTCCTGCATCCGTTGTATTTTGCCTTTTGTAAATTTCATTAGCGGGATCTTCACGAAACGCTTTAAAATTCGGAGCGTATTGATCAACTAGCTCATTCAACGGTAACACAATCCCATCGGCGATTGCTTTATCAGGCCCGCCAGGATATGATTCAGCCAAGTTTCTTTCAATGATGTCAGGATAATTTCCTGAAGCCATCATCAAATTAAACGCCTGCGTTTCTTCACCTACGGGCGGATGAATAAATTCAAATGTTACATTTGTACGTTTCGCAAGTTCCTGATATGCCTCCATCTCCGCGAATGAAGTTAATGTCGCCGAAATTTTAGGATCCATTTGTACCCAGTCTGTTAAAACAATGGCTTCATCAGAAGCTGGAAGATTTATCCCTGTTTGAAGCTTATTAGTTTCAGTGGGCTGTGATGCGTTTGTCTCTGTTTGAGCCGCAGTAGATGACGCGTTGGCGTTATCAGAACCTGCGTTTGATGTGTTTGAACTTGCGCAACCAGCAACAATCGAACAAAACATCACCATAGATAAAGACTTTTTCACCCATTGCTTCATAAAGCGCCTCCTAATGATGAATTAATCACCAATATTGTTTTGGAAAGATCGGATCAACTTATTGCCAATTCTCAATGAGCCATTTTACATGCTCTCTGATCTTAGCGCGAGAGGGGAAATCAAAGCCAAACGCACCCTTAATCGGCGAAAGATCGATCGGATAATTTTTCGTTACACTAGGCGTGACATTTGTCAAATCCTGATCAATCGGAATGACCTTACTCTTGCCGCCGATCTCAGCCGCCATGTTCGCAATTTCTTCCCATGTGACAAATTCATTTCCCATGCCAATAAATACGCGGCGATTGTGTGTGGTTGTAACAACAAGCTCTGAATATATTTTCGCTAAGTCCTCTGCATGAATAAACTGCGTCCCAGTGTGTTTAACGACCTCTATGTCCTTACCTTCACGCGCCTGTTTAGCAATATAGAAGAAACGCGGATCATGATACAGTGTTCCGCCTTCACCGATAGCATTAGCGAACGTAAACCCAGGGCTTACAAAATTTGCCCTGACACCGTAAACTTGAGCAACAGCAAATACCAGATCCTCCGCGCAAGCCTTTGCCGCTCCATAAAAAGCGATTGGGCGCGTAGGTTGATCTTCCGCGTATGGTTTTTGAATATTGCCGTAAGTTGCAATGGTTGAAGTTGATATAAGATTTTTAATACCCATGAGTGCGGCTGTTTCCATAATATATGCCAATGGCAGCACGTCATTTTCCACCGCTCCGACCGCAGTGCTGAATTCACCGAGAGCAAGATGAACCACAGCGTCTTTACCATACAATCCTGCCTTGATAACTTCCCGATCCTTAATCTCACCCTTGAGAAGCTTTATCGACGGATTTGCGAGAAACGCGGGGATTTTACCTGGGTTGCGGGCTAAAATCGTAACTTCGTGGCCCTTGTTTACTAATTCGGTAACCACATACGATCCTATAAAACCGGTACCGCCTGTTAAAAATACTTTCATAAATAACCTCCATATATTTTAAAGTTTTTAGATAAACACTGTTACTTTGCTCACACACGATGAATAATAGGGCTTAGCGCTTATAACACCTTTTTTGTGCTTGCCCGATATTTTTACGCGCTTAACCTCGTTAGGCAACAGATCGAAGTAATTATCTTCGAACACCCAGCCGAATTCATCACCGTTTTCATTGCCTGCTAATTCGATATTGCGAGCGAAAAGATCCGTTGTGATTACTAATGTATCGCCATCAACCGTTACAGTTAGTTTTGCGTTTGGAAAGCGTATATGACGCTCTATATCCACAAAATCATTCGTGCGTGTAATTATTGTTCCATTTTCGTCCATAAGCCTTGCGAATAGAATAAATTGCCTCGAAAATTGCTTAAATTCATTCAAATTAGTTATTATCCGTGATTCACCGGGGAACACGCACACTCTTTTATCCAGTTGTTTCACGACGCTATTCGCATTCTGATCGAATAAACTGATCTCCAGAGTTCCTTTTATCTCATTGGGCGTGTCGTTCACAACCCACACGTGAATAAAATTTTGTACGTCAAAAGATATCAACACAGGTTCATAAGCGCGTTTTGTCGCGTAATAAGCTTGAAACGGCTCAAGGTAATAATCAAGCATACTGCCGTAAATCAGTGGCCACGAATCATTCCAACGGCAGACAAAGTGTCCTTTGTTTATCCGCTCGCCATAAGGTTTATACCACGGTTTCCCTCTGCGATTGTTTTCGAGTATTGTACGCAGATACCACGCATGAGCCGCTCCGAATTTATAGACCAGCGACTCCAGATCGTCGGCGTCATAAAATCTTTCTATCGGCGGAATTTTCAGCCAGCCTTCCGTTGTTGTTCGTTCCAGCCATGTTTCAGGCCACGGTAGTGCCTCGTTTTTCTTTAGCTTCCCATCGTAATTTTTCGGGTAAGCCTTCTCCGGGCTTTCAAAATAACGAAGCACACTTTTCAAAGCTGGAGGCGCGGCGCGTATTTCTTCCGCAACCATGATTGGGAAATCCGAACCCGGCACATACCACGTATTTGTATAACTATGTGTGTCGCCATGCAACGGATCATTCATAAATTCGCCGCCGAAGGGAGAATTAGGGTGATAATATCTGCCGGGATCAAGTTCGGCCGTTAATCTCATATAGTCTTCCAAAAATAATTTCTTTCCTATATAAGGTACACCCGGCAATGTGTATTCAGCTCCCATAATACATTCATTGCCGCCGCACCACATAAAAATCGACGTATGGTGCTTCAATCGCTTTATCTGCCATGTAACCTCGCGGCAACATAAAGCCCTGTATTCGTCGTTGTCAGGCAGCATTGCGTAACCGTGGAAAAATTCCTGCCAAACCAAGATGCCCCTGCGATCTGTTTCTTCGTAATAAGCATCATCGTATCTGTCGGAACCGCCCCAAATACGCTGCGCGTTCATATTGCAATTCTCAGCCAAGTCTAAAATACGCAGCGATTTTTCATTATCCCAAACATGCGTCTGTCCGCTTATCTGAGCGGGTTGCGCGCCCCATAATTTTATCTGCATCCCGTTAATGTAAAAATTAAATTCACCATGCTGTTCAATTTTTCGAAAGCCCAGAGTTTTGGTAACAATATCGCGTTGAACTCCGTCAATGAGTAACACGGCACTTAATTGATAGACTGGATGATCGCCATAACCGCGCGGCCACCAAAGGGACGGACTATTAATAGTTATATCAGCTTGAGAACTCCATTTCTTGCCATGAAATTTAACATCAGATGTTTTACACTCAACTTCACAGCCTTCGGAATCGCGGATAGTATATTCAATCATAGCGTTTTCCGAATCAGCACTGCCGATCGATTTTACACAAACAAACCCTTTTGTATAATCGTTGTTAAGATTTATTGTGACATCCGTTTCAAGAATTTCTCCGGCGTCAACTAATTCCAAAAGCACTTTGTCATAAATTCCAATGCGTGTAAAATATGGCTTAGGACCAAGATAATCCATAAAGTCATCGTCATTTTTACGCAACAGACGGCGTTTCAAAATTTTACCTTCCCATTCCTCAGGTAATGTCTGTTTGCTTAACCAATCATGCGGCGAGCGAAAATGAATCAGCAAATGATTATGTTCCTTCAACAACTCGCCGACCGCTACCCTGTTCGGAAGATACATGTCTTCATTATGCGCAATAAACTCTCCGTTCAACCATATATCCGCAATGGTATCCAAACCTTTGAAATTCAAGAATGCTGATTCATTACTCCATGCTGCGGAGTCCGGATGCATCGGGGATTCGGAATGACATGATCGGGGTATAGTAAACTCCAGATAATAAAGCCAATCTTTCTCCGCTACCCACATGGTTTTTTCAGGAGCGCCGAGTTTCGATGGATCGTCAATTACGACCGCTTTTAATAAAATATCGTGTACCTGCGAAGGCATTTCCGCTTCAAAAAAATGCCCACTGGCTTTTTCAAACATTGAACTATATTTTGAGACATCTTCAACGCTCAATTTATCTGTCGAAGGCAATTCTCGCAAACGCCAACCGGATTTTAACTCAATTATTTCCTTCAAAATAACACACCTCCTTTTTATGGATTCAAACGTTATGCAACTCGCAATAATCATGATATTCAATAAGATTTTTTTTCAATAGTGACGGAACATCAAGATCATACGGACATTTTTTTATACACTGACCGCAGTTTATGCAGTCATTAATCCGTTCCATACCTTCTTTCCATTCTGGAGTGACATATGTTTCATGCGGAGTACGCCTTAAGACAAGACCCATCTTCGCCGCTAAATAGATCGGGATTTTTTTCGGACATCCGGGCGTACAATATCCACACGAACGGCAATACGATCCTCCAAGCTCCTCTTTATCTTTCCGAATACCATCAAGGATTTCATCATCCATTGCGGGAGGATTTTTTTCCAGTGCTAAAAAATCATTTAATTCTTTATCGGATGATAGACCCCAAACAGGCAAAACATTTTTTTGCTCACGAAACCAAGTATACGTAAGCTTTGCGTTATAAATAAGCCCACCGGACAAGGGCTTCATCGCTATAACGCCAATGTCTCGGTTGTTGCACTTATCAATAAGCGCGAGTTCGTCTGGCGTTGACATATAATTCAAGGGGTACATCAGAGTATCATATAGCCCGCTATCAACAACAGCGTTTGCAAAATCCACTTTATGACTTGTCATTCCGATATACCTGATATAGCCCTTCTTTTTTAAATCCAAAAGCGTGGCAAAAATTCCATCGGGATCATCAGGATCGCTTAACTCTGATGGGTTATGCAACTGATATAGATCAACGTAATCCGTTTTGAAATTTTTCAAGCTGGTTTGAAAATCCTGAAGCATGGATTCTTTACTACGCCCATAACTTTTTGTTGCTAGAATTACATTACGTCTGACATCCGAAAGCGCTTCGCCGATTTTTTCCTCACTGTCCGTATATGATCTTGACGTGTCAAAAAAATTTATTCCACCATCATATGCTTTACGTACAAGTTTTACCGCGTCTGATTTTGAAATTCGCTGTATAGGCAACGCTCCAAATCCGCTGAGCGAAACCATCAAACCTGTTCTACCCAATCGAAATTTATCCATTATTCACCTCCGGCTAGCGCTGTAAAAATTATTTTCGCTGCTTCCGCGCCGCCATCAATGCGTCCAATAGAGCTTTGCGCGTAGTATGCCGCGCGTCCGTGTACCGCAGTCATTCGTTTTGTACTTTCGCAACCATCAGATGCGGCTTGCGCGGCTTTTAAAGCAGCTTCTGTAGTGGTCAAATTTTCCAAGGCTGATTGTTTTAACGATTGCTGTACGGGAATAAGTGCGTCGAGTATGGTCTTTTCTCCCTCCTTTGCCTGCGAACGTTTCATTATCGCTTCTATAGCCGCTTCAAGAGCATTCGCGATTTCGTCAAGTGAACATACCGTTTTCCCTTTTAACGTTTTACCCCCTACTAAAAGCCCAGTTGATAAAATTGTACCGAGCGTTGAAGGGGACTCTTCATTTAAAACCATCGACGCTTTCATTAAAGTTTTCCCGACATCCGCGCCGCTTTCACCTTTCATAGCTTCAGCAATAGCACCGAACCCCTGCTTCATGCTTATGCCTAAATCTCCGTCACCCGATTCGGAATCTAATTTTGTCAACAAATCAACATTCCGTGACATTGCTTCCGCGATCTTAGTGAACGCGTTTTTTAGATCTCCAGCCACAATCACAGATATCCGTCCTTTACAATAGCTTGTTTTTTATAAAAAGGAGTATAAGCCGGGTATTCATACAGTTTTCTAAGCGTTTCATCATTTAATTTAATTATCGAAACAGAAAGCCCAGCCATCTCCATTGACGTTGCGAACTCACCGATCTCCGGTTGTATGATCTCAACACCTTTTTCTGAAAGAATCAACGCAACCCTTCTGTATACGATGAATAGTTCTTCTCTCGGCGTCGCCCCTAAACCATTAATCAAAACAGAAGCTGTATCGCCCTTGGCCAGAGGAAATTCTCTTAATATTTTTTCAACTAACAGGTCCGCCAGATCGTCAGCTCGCATAAATTTTCGTGTCTCGATGCCCGGTTCACCATGTATGCCCATACCAATTTCAATTTCATCATCCGCGATGGTGAAAGTCGGATAACCAATTTGTGGTAGTGTACAAGGGTGTGTAGCTACGCCGATGCTACGAATGTTCTCCAACGCTTTGTTTGTTATACCACATACTTCGTCAAGACTCATCATGCAATCCGCCGCCGCGCCCGCGATTTTATAGGCGAAAAATAACCCCGCGACACCACGTCTATTATAGGACTGTTCCGGCGGCGCTGACGCAACATCGTCTGTGACGAGAATTTGTCTGCAAACAATATCGTCAGCATCCGCTAATTCACACGCCATTTCAAAATTCATCCTGTCTCCTGTGTAATTCCCAAACAGGCATAAAACCCCGCTGCCTTTATCGGCCGCTTTTATGCATCTATACATAATCTGCGCAGAAGGCGACGCAAAAACATTTCCGACTGCGCAAGCGTCAATCATACCTTGCCCGACGTAACCTAAAAATGTAGGCAAGTGACCGCTACCCCCGCCTGTCACTACGGCTACTTTATTTTGCTTGATAATATCACTTCGCACAATGGCGCGAAGATTTCCGTCAACAGATTTAAGCATAGACGGATACGCCGCCAAAATGCCTTCTAGGGTTTCATCAACGAACGCGTCTGGGCTATTTAAAATTTTTTTCAAATATACTCACCTCTCGTCCGGCGCTGCTGAAATAACAACAAACAACAAGCCGAGGAAATAATAATAGTTCCATAATAAATATAAATTTAATCGCGACTATCTCCTATTCATTATAGAATTATTATAACAAAAAAAATTGTAACAACCCAAAATTTCAAAAACATGATAATAATTCATTATTCTAATTATACATTTGAGAATTTCTTAATTCATTGATTTTTTTTATTCATTAAGCTATTCTTAGAGCTAAGTATCAGCTGGATGTTTTGGAGGAGGTGCGAGGTGCTACTTGGCGACTTAATTGCTGAACTCAGGCTAGATCACCAAATGAACCAAAAAGACTTGGCTAAAGTACTTAACGTTTCGGTAGCGACTATTTCACATTATGAATCTGAGAAAAATTATCCTGATGTATCGACACTGAGCAGGATTGCTGATTTTTTTGGCGTATCAACGGATTACCTGCTGGGGCGTACGCGCATAAGAATGGATTTTAACAACTTTCACAGGGAAGTGAGACTGCTAGATGGCAGCATGACATCTGCCGACTGCGTCATGGCACGCTTCTTAAAGCTATCCGATAAAAGCCAGGCCGATATTCTCAATTTAATGGATTTATTTCAAATGCGTGATGACATGCGTCACAATGAAATTATCAAACCGTTGAATTTAGGTGAATAAAGAGGTGCATATATGAAAAAAGTGGTAAACGATCAAAATGCTTTTTTAGAAGAAAGTCTAGCTGGTATTCTCGAAGCGTATCCAGAGTACCTACAGTGCAGCGACTTGGACACACGAGCCATTTTTCGGGCTGGAACCCCTGATAAAGATAAAGTTTCAGTGATTACGGGAGGCGGATTTGGGCATCTTCCTTTGTTTTTAGGCTATGTAGGAGACGGTCTTTGTGACGGCGTGGCTGTTGGGAATATTTTTTCTACACCAAGTGCCAGCACTGTCTATTTGGTGACAAAAGCCTTGCCGGTTCAAAAGGGCGTGTTGTACATCATCGGAAATTACTTAGGCGATTTAATGAATTTTGAAATGGCTGCAGAGAGAGCGACCGCAGATAAAATTGAATCGAAAATCGTGATAATTTCGGACGATGTCGCATCCGCTCCGCGTGGTGAATGGAGAAATAGACGCGGCATAAGCGGGCTTGTCTTCGCTTATAAAATCGCGGGAGCCGCGGCAAAAAAGAGATATACACTGCGTGAAACGGCCTGTTTGGTGGAAAAAGCCAATGAAAATATGGCTACGTTCGGCGTGGCGTTTACCTCATGCCAACTGCCTGGCGCTAACTTGCCCGTTTTTTCCATCGGGGAAGACGAAATGGAACTCGGCGTCGGCATTCATGGGGAACGCGGCGTAAAACGGGTAAAAATGATGAGCAGTCACGAAATCTCCGAAATGGCCGTTCAAATGCTCACGGAGGATCTGAATTTATCGGAGGGAGATCAAACAGCTGTTTTGATCAACGGCCTCGGTGCTACATCTAGAGAAGAACAACATATTTTATTCCACGATGTTAGTCAATGCTTGCGCAGCCGTGGCGTGATTTTGAAACGCTCCTATCTGGGAGAGTACGCCACTTGTTTGGAAATGAGCGGTGTTTCGATCAGTCTCTTGAAACTGGATCCAGAACTACTTATGCTGTTAAGCGAACCGGCATACTCACCGTTTATCAGCTTCCATGGAATTCGATAAGCACAGGCGAAAGGATTACTTTTATGAGAATAGACTATGATCTTTCTGCTTTAAGAAAAGCGTTGGTTAACGCTTCCGTTGCTCTCATCGAATCCAAAGAACTGCTCACGCATATAGATAATTTATCCGGGGACGGGGATTTAGGCATTTCGATGCAAAAGGCAGGGCGCAGCGTTCTGCGAGAGCTCGACAAATCTGATGAAGACGGCATTGCTGGGCTTTTATCGCGTTGCGCCGTTTCGATCAATTTGGACGCGCCTTCCACAATGGGAACATTAACAAGCTTTTCCCTGATGGAAGCCGCAAAACAAATGAAGGGAAAAGAACGGTTCAGCATACCGGATCTCCTTCGGATACCTTTTCGGATGGTAGAAATCATCATGATCCGAGGAAGAGCGCAGCGCGGCGATAAAACGGTTCTTGACGCGCTTGTTCCATACGCGGAGGCTTTAAGCGAGCAGTATCTTGATGAGCTGGATATAGAGAAAGCGGCGGCATATGCCGCTGAAGCGGCAGAACAAGCGGCAAATGACACAAGAGGGCATCTCGCGAAAATAGGACGAGCCAAATGGATTGCCGAACGTTCCCGCGATTGTCCGGATGGCGGCGCAGTCGTATGCGCCATTGTCGTAAACGCCATTATTGGAAAAAGAATTATTGTATCAGTAGAGACTAAAGGATTTTGACAGGATGAATTCATACGACTCAATTGTCGTCGTTAATCAAAAAACATTTTAATCACGTTTCAAATATCATGCTTATAAGCCGACAAGATAACCCTTAATAAAACGAGGGGATTTGCCAAAACAAATGGACAAATCCCCTGCTGGTTACAATCCGAAAACACTGCGCAAGTATGCGCGCGAAAACATGGCGGCCTCAAAATTCCCCTTAAGTGGACGATCTAGCTCGACGCACAGCACGCCATCGTATCCCGACGCCTTAAGCGTTTCATTTCGCGCATAAAACGGATACTTCTTTCGAGTTCTTTGAGATCCGTATCGAAATCATGTGATAAATGGGCGTACAGGCACACGAACTGTAAGTTGTATTTCTCATGCAATTTCGAAAACGTCCGTGAATCTCCCTCATACGCGTCGATTATGGGAGTGAACGTTTCCACCGTGTTGTAACCCAGATAAGATATTTCCTTAAGCGCGGTTTCATACATAGGCCGGATTACTCCCGGATTTGTTGAAAGTTTCC
This sequence comes from Clostridiales bacterium, assembly GCA_031269415.1. Lineage (GTDB taxonomy): Bacteria > Bacillota > Clostridia > Lachnospirales > WQUN01 > JAISZF01. Next base: position 7,369 of record JAISZF010000247.1, on the reverse strand, counting down.
CGGTACTCTCATCTTTGACCAACGTCCAAGGCCATACCGTATATCCAATCCTCATAAGCTCCTCCTGTTTTTCAAACAACCTCCCTAACCCACCCAAACGGGTCAGGCAATCTTCCGTACTGAATCCCGGTCAATTGCTCATACAACCCCCGCGACAACTCGCCAATACCTCCGCCGGCTATTACAAATTCCCGGCCTTTCCGGCTCAGCGAGCCGATAGGCGAAATAACGGCGGCGGTGCCGCTGCCGAACCCTTCCTCCAACCGCCCGTTTTCCTGCGCGTCCAGCAGTTCATCTACGCTTATTCGGCGTTCCGATAACGGAATGCCTCTGCTCTTAATCAATTGTATCACCGAATCACGCGTAACTCCGGGCAGGATGCTGCCGGAAAGCATCGGGGTTACCACTTCGCCGTTTATCTTAAAGAAGACATTCATGGTGCCGACTTCCTCAATATACTTGCGCTCCACGCCGTCCAGCCACAGCACTTGCGTAAACCCGTTTGCCTGAGCTTTCTCCTGCCCTTTCAGGCTGATCGCGTAATTGGCCGCTCCCTTTGTAAAACCGATACCGCCGCGCACCGAACGCACATATTCGTCTTCTATCACAATTCTGACAGGATTAAGTCCCTCTTTATAGTAAGCGCCCACCGGCGAGAGGATAATCATAAATTTGTACTGACGCGACGGGTGAACGCCCAATGCGCGCTCCGTCGCGAATACGAACGGCCTGATATACAGGCTCGTGCCGTCCAGTGACGGAACCCAGTCCTTATCTGTTTTTAAAAGTTCCATCAGCGCGCGAAGCGCGAAATCCTCGTCTATATACGGTATGCACAGCCGTTCGTCCGAACGGTTCATCCGCTTGAAGTTCATCTCCGGCCTGAACAGCAGCAGCCTGCCATCGGCGGCGCGGTAGCATTTCAGCCCCTCAAACACCGATTGCGCGTAATGCAGGGCCATTATCGACGGATCCAGCTCCAGCGGGGCGTAAGGCAGAATCTCCGCCTTATACCAGCCCTTTCCTTCCTCGTATTCAGCAATAAACATATGATCCGTGAATATTTTACCAAATTCCAGCGTTTCCGGATCTGGTTTAGATTTTGGGTTCCGGGTTAATTGTATGTCTATATCCATAAAACCCTCCGTTAAATTTCGCATGAAATAGATTTGCCGGTTTCCTCCGATTCAAACAGCAGATCAATAATATTCATAACTCGCAGCGCCTGTTCGGGTTTTACGAGCAATTCCGCGCCGTTATCCAGCACGTCTACGATATTTTTGTAGTATTCGGTCCAATCCGTTTTGGTATCCGGCAATGGCAATACCGCGGTGGTTCCGGGAGAACGCGGCGCCATGGTGCGGGTCGGGCCGGCTTCTGTATATACGATATCGTCTTCCCAGGTCATTTCCCCGTCGGCTTTCAACTGTACAATTTTGCCGTCGCAATCCCATCCGTTTATCACGACCGTGCCGGACTCGCAGCTTACATGCCAGCGCGGCAGATTGATAAAACAGTTGGTGGCCATTTCCAATACAGCCGACACATTATTTCCGAACCTTAAAAACAGCTTGATATTATCGTCCACGCCCGGCGTAAAGATACTGAACATATGAGCGTATACGCTGACCACCGGCGCGTCTACAAGCCGCAGCATTTGATCCAACAAATGCACGCCCCAGTCCAGCAGCATGCCTCCCCCGTTTATCTTATGCCCGCGCCAGCCGTGCATTGATCCTCTGGATCCTTGAACGCGACTTTCGATGAAATATGGCTTGCCAACCCGCCCGGACGACAGGATCTTTTTTATAATTCGGTAATCCCTGTCCCACCGGCGGTTCTGGTGTATGGAGAAGAGCATGCCGGTTTCTTTTTGAACCGCGATAATCTCCTCGAGCTCGGCGCTGTTGAGTGTGACGGGTTTTTCGGAGATAACGGCTTTTTCGGCGCGCAGGCCGGCAATAATATAATCTTTATGGAAGTTATTCGGCGTGGCGACTGTAACGATATCTATTTCCGGATCACTGAACAGATCCTCGGGCGACTGATAAACCTTAAGCCCGTTATCGGCGGCCTTTTCCCGCGCCTCCTCCCGTATATCGTAAGCCCCTTTGACTTGAATGGCACTGATCTTTTCGGCCACATTTTCATGGTGCCAGATCCCCATACCGCCATATCCAATAATCGCTAATTTATGTGACAATTCCATTCTGTCCCTTCACTGAATTTCTTTTACTATATCACAGCGCTTATCCTCAAACAAGGGCGAATTATAATGTATTTATGAGAAATAAAGCGTTAAGTGAAATTGCTTTCCCGTATACCATGCTATATAATTATTTTATATATTATGTAAGGGGGAGTTATGGCTAAAGCGTCAAACGCCGTTTTATCATTCCTTTTCATCACGGCGTTTTTACTATACACAGGCAGCTCAGAAAACACATCGGCGGCGCTAGGGCAAGCAGAGTCCGCGTATCTTACCAGAGCGGAAGCCGCGGAGATTCTTTCCAAAGCGATTTTCTCCGTTGACACCGCGTCCAACGTCCGTTTCGCGGACGTACCGGAAGACAGCCCATATTTCAGCTATATCAGCAACGTGGCGGCGGCCTCTTTGATGACCGGCGACGGCAATGGCCGTTTTTTACCGCATGATCCTATCACACGGGAACAGAGCGCGGTTGTGCTGTATAAGACGTTTAAGGGCTATCTAGACAATCAGGCGTGGCACACCTTTAATGACAGCGGTATAATTTCCGCATGGGCGGTCGAAGCTGTTTCAATATTGGCGGGAAACGGCGTCGCGGCGGGATATCCGGACGGAAATTTCAGACCCCAAGCTCGCGTAACCAAGCGGGAATTCGATGTTATGATGGCGCGTGTATACGCGATGACCGACGAATACTACAGCGATTCTGTTCAGGCTCACTCGGCGGTATCGTATACATATCAGTATGACAGCTATAACGCTATTATCGACTACAACAGTCACCTGCTATGCTATGTGCTTTATCCGGTTCTGGGACTCCCGGACGTTGATCGGGTGATCGCGGAATGGGCGAAAAATACATATGATTCGGCAAAAGAAGAAATCCGGCGGGTACATCAGACTTATCCGAACGCCAAGGGCGAACTCAATGTTCAATATACTGCAACCCCGGTTGCCGACGGATACATAAAAATTGAGGAAATAGGATATTATTCAGCCAGTTGGCTGAACAGACCCAGGGAATTCGTCCAGGTTTTCCATGTGGATTTAAAGCAAAACAAGCTGACGGATCTCGACAGCATACCGCAAACTTCACCTGCTCCCGGGCTTGCTATGCCCACGGACACACCGGCTCCTGCACCGCCGGTTTCAACGCCGGGCAGCGCCGACATTGATCCGAACAAGCCCATGCTCGCCCTGACGTTCGACGACGGTCCAAGCAACTATACGCCCCGTCTGCTGGAGATACTCCGCTATAACAACGTAAGAGGAACCTTTTTCGTTGTGGGAAACCGAATCGCCTCCTATAAGTCCACAATGCGCCAGATACTGGAGGAAGGCTCCGAGATTATGGGGCACTCGTGGGATCACAGAGAACTGACCAAACTTACGGACAGCCAGATCAAAAAAGACCTTACCGATACCAATGACGCCATATTTGCGGCGGTCAATATTAGGCCGAAGATGTTCCGCGCTCCATACGGTTCGGTAAACGACCGGGTAAAAGCTATCTCCAAGGAACTTGGACTGACAATTGTTCAGTGGTCGGTAGACACGCTGGATTGGAAGACACGAAACGCGGACGCGGTTTATAATGAAGTAATGAAATCCGCTAACAGCGGCGCTATCATACTAACTCACGATATACACCCAACCACGGTGGACGCGATGGAACGAATCATTCCGGAACTAAAGCGCAGGGGGTATCAACTGGTTACGGTTTCTGAATTGATGAGTTTTTCCGGGAAAGATATTGGCCCCGGGAACGTTATTTACCGGCAGTGAAAAAAGGCTTTCGGTTCCCTAAGGGGACTGAAAGCCTTTAAACATATGTTTGACTTTTTTGTTCAATAACCTTATACTGAATGTATCACTATGCAGAAAGCGTGAATCGCGTGGATCAAATGGAAAAACTGAAAATCTTATCAGCGGCGGCCAAATACGACGTGGCGTGCACGTCCAGCGGCGTGGACAGAAATGCCACCCGAGGCTCCTTGGGCAGCGCCTCCGCTTGCGGCATATGCCACACGTTCGCCGCCGACGGCCGCTGTGTTTCGCTGCTTAAAATCTTGCTGACCAACGTATGCGTATACGACTGCCGGTATTGCGCCAACCGCCGCTCCAACGACATCCCCCGCGCCGTGTTTACGCCCCGCGAGATTGCCGAGCTGACTATTAATTTTTATAAGCGCAATTATATAGAAGGTTTATTCCTGAGTTCGTCTGTTATCCGAGACGCGAACCACACCATGGAACAGATATATGAAACCCTGAAACTTCTGCGCGGTGTTTATAAGTTCAACGGATATATTCATATTAAAGCCATACCCGGCGCGGACGAGGGCCTGATACGCGCCGCCGGGTTCCTCGCCGACCGGATGAGCGTTAACATCGAGCTTCCGTCCGAAGAGAGTTTAAACAGGCTCGCTCCGGATAAAACCAAGGAATCCATTCTGAAACCAATGAGTTTGCTGAAAAAGGGTATCGTTCAGTCGCGTGAGGAAGTAGCCCTTTTTCATTCCGCCCCAAGTTTTGTGCCGGCGGGGCAAAGTACGCAGATGATAGTCGGCGCGAGCCCTGAAAGCGATAAAAAGATTATAGACCTTACCGAAAGCCTCTACAAGCGTTATTCCTTAAAACGCGTGTTCTTCTCGGCATACACGCCCGTATCCGACAACCCGCTGCTGCCGTCGGTCAAGCCTCCCCTGCTGCGGGAACACCGCCTTTACCAAGCGGATTGGCTGTTGCGTTTCTATGGCTTCAGCGCGGATGAAATATTGAAAAACCCCGATGAAAATTTGAGCCTCAACTTGGATCCTAAATGCCATTGGGCGCTTAATAACCTGAATATGTTCCCGGTGGAGATAAACACGGCGGACACGCGGACGCTGCTGCGCGTGCCTGGCATAGGCGCGCGATCCGCTGAACGTATCCTAAGCGCCCGGCGCGTCGGTTCTTTGACGTTTGAAAATTTAAAAAAACTGGGGATTGTTTTAAAGCGCGCCCGCTATTTTATTACGTGTCAGGGAAAGATGTACGAGAGGATTTCTATGGATCCGGAAATCCTGGAAATGAAATTGACGGAGAATAAGCTTGGAGGGGCGTATAAGCAGCTCAGCTTGTTTGACGAACCCGCGCTGCTTGCGGAAGGCGCATCGGAGGGATAAAATGCTAACGGCCATATTTGACGGCAGTCTGGACGGTTTCTTGAGTGTCGTGTACTCCTGCTATTACGATAAACGCCCATATGATTATGTTTATGAGGACGGAGTTTATCAACAGCAATTAGATTCCGACTATTTTTACGTGCCAACGGAACCCGCACGTTCCGTAAGGGTCATGGAAGCGATAGGCAAGCGCGTCTCTCAGGATGCGCAGACAAATGTATGCTATTGCTGCCTGGCAAACGACAAGGAGCGGTTCACGTCTTTACTGCGTTACGTCCGCTTGGGGTTTAAAGCCGGCGCTGCGGCGGACAATTACCTTCAAGACCCGCATGTACTCAAAGTACATAAGCTGGTTCAGTATGTGCTGCGTGAAGCGCATCTGCTGACCGGTTTCTGCAGATTCAAAGAAACCAAGAGCGGCGTGTATTACGCGTCCATATCTCCGGTGAATAACGCGCTGCCCATCCTGGCGGAGCATTTCCGCGAAAGGCTGATGAATCAGCCTTGGGTTATCCACGATACGGCAAGGGGAATTGCCGCTGTGTATGATTGTAATGATTACCGGATAGATCCGGTAAAAAACAGCCCTCATGTGGACTGCTCCGACGATGAGGCGCGTTTTCAGGAGCTTTGGCGGGCGTTCTTCGATTCCGTGGCAATAAAAGAGCGATTAAATAAAGATTTGCAGAGGAATTTAATTCCCCTGCGTTTCAGGAAGCATGTTACGGAGTTTCAAAATAATAGCCCCGCCTTCATAACACAGGCTCCGCGGCTCTGAAGAATTGGATTTTCAACGGCTGTTTCAAGTAATCATTCTTCTCAAAATTTCGGGCTCGTGGTATAATTTGTTTACTGAAAATCAGAGAGCCATTGTGGGGGGGGAGTATAATTGCAAAGCGACATACCAATAAAGCGTCTGTTGCAGATAAAGATCGAGGATTGGGTCGCTTTTGTTTTTCCGGGGCAGCCCAACTCCCAGATCGAAGACATGCAGTCAGACCTGGTGGCGCGGATAAAAAAAGAATCGCTGCTGGACAACGTGAAGTGGCTGAATAACAAGACTATCGCTCACTTCGAGCCAATGGGTTACAAGGACGAGGCCCTGCCGTGCCGCATGCTTCGGTACCGGGCGGATATCTGGGAATACACGGTCAGCCATGGGCGAGGGCTGCCTTCGATAAAGCAGGCGGTCATATTATTCTTTGAAAAGCACGATAACGGAAATCACCGCCTGCGTGACGACATGTTCAACTACAGGTACAAGGTAATCAAGGTTTGGGAGATTAAGAGCAAAAGGATTATAAACGGACAATTTATCGGGTTGTATCCTTTGCTCCCTCTCACAAAGCGAGATAATAAAATGAGCGACTCGGAAGTTATCGAATTGGCGGTTAACGCGATTAACACCGTAAATGATCCTGTATGCAAGGGAGATTTGCTCGCCGCTATGAGCGTGCTGGCGTCTGAAAAATATCCAAGCGATTTAGTAAAAAAATATGTCAGGAGGGACATGTTAATGCAGTCAGCGTTATTTAATGAATGGATTGCCGATTTTGTTGAGGAAGCCGAAGAAAAGGGCAAGGCGGAAGGCAAGGCCGAGGGTAAGGCGGAGGGTAAAACGGAAAAGGCCGAGGAGATAGCCGCTAAACTGCTGCGCAAAGGCCATCCGCCCGACTATGTCGCGGACATTGTTGACTTTCCAATGGATAAGATTAAAAGAATGGCAAAAAACTTGAAGGATAGTTATGGGGATTCATCTCCGAAATAATAATCCGCTGGAGCAAATCACTTTGAATGCCCTGAATCAAATGCTCAAGTGCCGATATATCGTATTCCGCGCGCGTCCATCGCCATGATACCCCTATTCTTAAGTTTATCATGGATTGACGCGCGCTTTAAACCGTTTTTCTTGATCGCGTTAATTTCCCGCGCAATCCTATTCTCCCAAGATCGCCTTAAACGCCGGAACTCTCTCGGCGGCAAAATCCTTGCC
>JAISZF010000244.1 GCA_031269415.1 Clostridiales bacterium | reverse complement strand
TGATATCGCTGAAACGATTATCCGATGATTAGCCTCGACAGCGGCTTCCTTGGAGCCTTGTGTCATACTCAGGAACTTGGGTACGGCGATTGTGGTTAGAATCCCGATAATGGCGACGACCACCAGAAGTTCGATAAGTGTGAAGCCCTTTCTAAGTTTCCCTGTTTTCTTCCATGATTTCATACTGTTCCTCCTCATTTTTTTTATTTTTCGTCTTACAATATATATATCGTCATGAAATCGGATTACTTAATAGTTTTTTAAAACTTTTTTATGTCAGATTATTACGGAGTAAATTTGGCGATAAGGGTACTGTCAAGCTCAGTGGTTAATGAACCGTCGCTTGAGTCATAAATATAACTTGAACCGTCGATTTTAGCCTCCATATCCGCGATGGTATCAGTCAGGTAATCTTCAATTTCTGAACCCAGGGTTGGTAAATTTCCGTCATGATCAGCAATATACATTGATATCGCTGAAACGATTATCCGATGATTAGCCTCGACAGCGGCTTCCTTGGAGCTTTGTGTCATACTCAGGAACTTGGGTACGGCGATTGTGGTTAGAATCCCGATAATGGCGACGACCACCAGAAGTTCGATAAGCGTGAAGCCCTTTCTCAATTTCCCTGTTTTCTTCCCTGATTTCATACTGTTCCTCCTCATTATTTTTTAATTTCTGTCTTACAATATATATATCGTCGCGTAAGCGGATTACTTAATAGTTTTTTTGAACTTTTTTATAGTTTCATATTGCCAAACATGTCAAACATCGGCAGATACATCGCTAACACTACCAATCCTATAGCGACGCCCATAAACAAGATCATGGCGGGTTCCAGAAGGGAAACCAATTTTCCTATGGCGGACTCCAGTTCCTCATCATAATAGTCCGCCGTTTTAGCAAGCATATCATCCACCGCGCCTGTTTCCTCGCCTATGCTTAACATAGAAACCATCATGGGCGGGAAAACCGAGACACGCCTTAGCAGCGAGCTGACGGGTATGCCCTTTTTAACCTCATTGATAACGCCGCCCATCTCGCCCATTACAATTACGTTGTTTGTAATTTCAGTAGCCGACTCAAGCGCCTTTATAATAGAAACGCCGCTGGCCAGAAGCGTTGAGAGCGTCCTTGTAAAACGCGCGGTAATAATCTGTGCCATTAAGCCTTTAACCACAGGCAGATTCAATTTAACGCTGTCAAAAACCCGCCTTCCGCCCTTGGTCGCCACAAACTGCTTAAACCCATATATCGCACCGGAAACCACGGCAATATAAACATACCAGTAATTACGCAGCGAGTTGCTGAGACCAAGCATAATACGTGTCGGCAGCGGCAGCGGCGAATCGGACGAGCTGAACATCTCGGAAAACATCGGCATAACAACCGTGAGCATCAAAACCATAACCGCCACAGTGAGACAGGCGAGCACTATAGGATAGATCATCGCGCCCTTCATCTTGCTGTTTATTTTATTTTCCTTGGCGTAATGCACATACATCCGCGCCAAAACTTCATCCAGCTTACCCGTAAGCTCGCCGGCCTCGATCATATTCAGCAGCAGCACCGGGAATATATCAGGGAATTGCCTCATCGCCTTAGAAAGCGGCAGACCCTGTTTAATAGAATAAGAAACTTGGGTTAAAGCGTCTTTCAGAGTTTTGTTTACCGTCTGGTTCGTCTGTATATCCAGCGCCCGGTTCACCGGCACGCCGGCTTTCAGCATTGTGGAAAGCTGTTTACAGAACATCGTAAGATCAGCCACTTTGACCTTCTCTTTTAAAAACGGCAGTTCCACGTCCTTCGCCTTTTCCTGCTCCAAATCCAACTGGATGATCCGCTGCTGTCTCCCTCGAATGATACTGATGATCTCCGATTCACTGGCCGCGGCCATAGTGCCGCTGTACATCCGCCCGTTATTGTCAACGGATTTAAACTTGAAATTCAATTATATCACCCCCGATTCGTCATCTAATCCTGCCGAGCTGGCGTCCTACCGTATCGGCGTCCACACAGCGGGTCATGAGTTCATCCTGACTGATCATGCCTTTCCAATACAGATCCAGCAGGGAATTATCCATGGTAATCATGTTTTCCTGCGCGGCGGTCTGTATAACCGACTGCATCTGATGAGTCTTTCCCTCGCGTATAAGCGAACGGATAGGCAGATTCGCGATCATTACCTCGAACGCGGCCACACGGCCGCGAGTGTCTATCCGCGGCAGAATCTGCTGGGATATGACAGCCTCTATAACCGACGCGAGCTGCACCCTGATCTGCGGCTGCTGAGCCGGTTCGAACACGTCGATTATACGGTCCACAGTTTTCACCGCGCCGATAGTATGCAAAGTAGAGAGCACAAGGTGCCCCGTCTCGGCGGCGGTTAACGCGATGGAGATTGTCTCGATATCGCGCATCTCACCGATGAGTATAACGTCCGGATCCTGACGCAGCGCGCTGCGCAGCGCGTTATTGAAGCTTATGGAGTCTCTGCCCACCTGACGCTGGTTTATAATACACTTCTTATGCGAGTGCAGATACTCTATCGGATCTTCAATCGTAATAATATGGCAGTTGCGCGTAACATTCATATAGTCGATCATAGCCGCGAGGCTTGTCGATTTACCGCTGCCGGTAGGCCCTGTCACAAGTATAAGGCCGCGCGGCTTCTTCGTCAGATCCTTCAAAGCCGGAGGTAAGCCCAGCTCGTCCATCGGCGGTATACGATCCGCGATAACACGGAACGCGATCGAACAGGAATCACGCTGGCGGAAAACATTAACACGGAAACGGGACAGCCCTTTGATGGAATACGAGCAGTCATACTCGCCCGACTCGGCGAATGTCTTCAGTTCCTTCTCCGTCAGTATCTGCCGGACAAAATTCAGCGTGTCCTCGCTGCCGAACGCCCCGTCGCACAGCGTTACAAGATCGCCGTGAATCCTGGCGACCGCCCCGATGCCCGCGGTTATATGAATATCCGACGCGCCGCCGCTAACAGCCTTCGCTAACAAGTCATTTATATGCATCGCAAACTCCCTCCCTTCATTTACTCATCTACGCTGTACGATACCCTGATCATTTCATCTATCGTGGTTTTACCTTCAAGCACAAGGTCGCGCGCCGAGTCGGCAAGCGTTTTCATGCCCTTTTGCCTGGCGCGTTCCTTTATCTCATCCGTGGACGCGCCTTTGACTATCATGTTTCGCAGCTCCCGATCCATAACAAGGATCTCATGTATACCCTGCCTGCCGGAATATCCCGTATGGTTGCAGTTCTGGCATCCCTTGCCGTAGCTTAGCATAACGGGCTTATCCAGCCCGAGCATCAGCGCTTCCTCAATCGTCTGCAAACGCTGCTCCTTGCAGCGCGGGCAGATCTTCCTCACGAGCCTCTGCGCGATAACACCCATCAGCGCGGAAGACACCAAAAAAGGCTCCGAACCCATATCCACGAGTCTGGACACAGTGCTTACGGCGTCGTTCGTATGAATCGTGGAAAGGACAACGTGCCCTGTGATAGCTGCCCTCACGGCGATTTCAGCGGTTTCCGGGTCACGGATCTCACCGACCATTACGATGTCGGGATCCTGACGGAGTATGGAACGCAGCCCGGCGGCGAACGTAAGCCCCGCCTTCGCGTTAACCTGAACCTGATTGACGCCCTCAAGTTTGTACTCAACCGGGTCCTCAACGGTTATAATATTTACGGACGGTTTATTCAGCTCTCTCAAGACCGTGTAAAGCGTGGTCGTTTTACCGCTTCCTGTAGGTCCGGTCAGGAGGATGATGCCCTCCGGCGCCTTAATAATCTGTTCAAAACGCTTGATATTGTGCGCGGAGAAGCCTAACTGCTCCTTTGTGACAAGTATACTGGAACCCCTTAAAATTCTTATAACCACTTTTTCGCCGTGTACCGTCGGGAGTATTGAGATACGCATATCTATGTTCATACCTTCAACCGTACTCTCAATACGTCCGTCCTGAGGCTTTCTGGTTTCGGCGATATCCATGCCCGCGAGAATCTTGATTCTTGTCACGATAGCGGCGTGCGAGGTTTTCGGCAGTTTCATGACTTCCCTCAGCTCGCCGTCGACGCGGCAGCGTACCACGGAGGCTTTCTCAAAGGCTTCTATATGGATGTCACTGGCTTTTATTTTTATGCCCTGGAGCATGATTGTATTGACCAGCCTGACGACAGGCGCCTTGGCGACTTCCTCCTCGCTCGCCTGCTCCTGCTGCTTCAAAAGCGTGTCTTTCTCGTCCAGAAACTCGGTGTGTTTAATCTCCTCAATTGTTTTCTGAACAACCTCGGAGGAATCGTAGAAGGTATTGATCGCTCGCTGCACGTCGTCCTGCGAGCTCATGATTACCTCGGTTTGGAAGCCGGTGACGATCCTCACGTCGTCCCTCGCCACTATATCGAACGGATCGGCCATTACAAGTGTAAGCAGATTGTTTTCAAGCTTTATCGGGATTACGTTATGCTTGCGCGCGAGCTGCTCGCTGATCAGCTTGGGAACACGGGGGTCTATATCCGTCATGCCTAAGTCGAGGAACGGCACGCCTAACTGAAACTCCAGAGCCGCGTTCAACTGTTCCCTGCGCAGATGACCCTCCGCGATAAGAACCTCGCCTAGTTTCATGTGATTCACAGCTTGCAGTTGAAGGCACTTTTCGAGCTGTTCCTCCGTAAGCAGATTAAGGCTTATGAGAACGTCGCCGATTCTTTTTTTTGTGATCATCGCGTTCCACCTTTCAATCACGCAAAATTATTGTCAACAGTGATTCTACTTTACATTTCGACATTTCTTTGAAATTACTTTAGCGACCGGTTAATTGTTACGGACTGATTAAACTTTCCCCATGCCTGATTTCAATGAATCTTCTTTGCGCAAATGGAAAAAAATAGTTTTAGAAGTTTTATGGAAGGGTGATTCGTAATATGTCTGTTCCCATAGCAATATTCGTATTTTTGTTCGGCATTGTCTTCGGAAGCTTTTACAATGTTGTAATCTACAGGCTCCCGCTCGGTATCCCGATATCAAAAGGCAGGTCTATGTGTACCTCCTGCGGGCATACCTTGGGCGCGATCGACCTTGTTCCCATTTTCAGTTGGCTGTTCCTTAGGGGCAGGTGCCGGTACTGCGGTGAAAAGATCTCGCCGAGGTACCTGATAATCGAGTTAATAACCGGCTGCCTGTTTGTACTCGCCTATCTGACACAGGGGTACAGCCTTGGGCTAATTCTTTTCGCGGCGTTTTGGTCTATGCTGCTGATCGTTACCATGATGGACTTTGACGGCATGGTAATCTCGGAATCGGTTTTGCTGGTTTTCACCGCAATCTGCACCGTGTGTCTATTATTACTGAAACGTCCTGTAGTTAACCATTTGCTTGGCGGCGCCGTGGGTTTCGGTGTGTATTGGGTCATCTACCTGCTCGCGAAGGCGTTTTACAAAAGAGAGGGTTTTGGTTTCGGGGATGTCGAGCTTATGGCCTCAATAGGGCTTGTACTTGGATTGCGCGGCAGTATTGAGGCACTGTGGCTTTCTTTCTATATCGCGGTGCTGGGAATAATTCTAATGAAAATACTGGGTAAAGCCGTCGGGCGCGGGATAGAGATGCCCTTCGGGCCGTATATGTGCGCCGCCGCGTTTGCGGTGTCGCTTTTTGAGCAGCCTATTTATGATTTTTATTCGAGGGTTATACTTGGGCGGTGAGAAAAAAAGTATTTCTTTGGCGGGAACTGTGAAATACTGTGAAAAACAGTTTGACACTCGTATCGGTTTATGCTACAATAACCCAATAAATCAGGTTATGGAGGCATAGCTCAGTCGGGAGAGCGTTCGCTTCACACGCGAGAGGTCACAGGTTCGAGCCCTGTTGTCTCCACTACGATAAGACAATGTGAAGGTAATTTAAAGGCATCCAATATGGATGCCTTTTGCCGTAAAGACCACGTTTTAGCTGCATCGATGCGACAGTATAGGGACATTATACAAACGATTGTACCCATTCCAGAATGAGTTTGAGAGGATGAATCTATGAACATTAATGTTGTTGGGGATGGTAAAGCAGTCGACAAGCCATTCCTGAACCACGGGATCCGACGCCATGAACTCGAAAAAACCTCCCATCGCGTTTTTTTTGTACGCAATGAGAGGTTTTTTTTACAATCCGAGCTGCCTTTTGTTTAGCTCAAAATCAAGTAAATCAATTTCTTCATTACTCAATTTCCAAGTAAAAGCATCACAATTTTCTTCAGCGTCAGATTTATTTCTTACGCCAATGAGGGCACTTCCGACAAATTCTTTTTGCGTACTCCAATTTATTGCCACTTGAGCTGCAGGCTTATTGTGAGCTTCAGCAATTTTGTCTATAGATGTTAAGAAATCCATAATCTGAGAGAATTTAGGCTCTCGAAAATAATCATAGAAATGCCATCTCAAATCGAAAGGCTCGAAATTCGGCATAGTACGTATTGCGCCTGAAAGTATACCAGCTCCTAACGAACCATAAGTCATCGAATAGATGCCTTTATTGAATCCCCATCGCATGAGTTCCTCGAATTTTCGATTGACCATTGAGTACGGTGGCTGCTGAACATCAATCTCACCATATTTTTGAGCATCTTCAATCTCTTCTTTGCTGAAATTGGAAACCCCTATGTAACGTATTGCTCCTTGTTTTTTTAATTCATTCAACGCCGACATGGTTTCGGCAATAGGAGTGTCTACGTCTGGCCAATGAATAAAATAGAAGTCAATATAGTCAGTGTTCATATTTATTAGTGAACTCTGTACTTCACGCATTACATTTTTGTAAGTGGTATTTTTGATTGCCTTTTTATAGTAATCCGTTACCAACCCAAATTTGGTAGATAGCAAAAGCTTATCGCGTGGATACCCTTTTATAGCTTCGCCAACCAATATCTCAGA
>JAISZF010000114.1 GCA_031269415.1 Clostridiales bacterium | reverse complement strand
CGTCAACTTTATAGAAATTGTACTTATCATAACGGAACGGTTCATTATGTTTATGGACGTAATACATCGAAACAGCAATACGCCGTGAAACAGCCCCGCTGGCTTTTTTATATCCGCCTTTTGCATGTTTTTTACTGATGGCATAACCCCACTGGCCAAACGGCTCGGATGCCTGTTTATACACGCGCCGGCAATTATCACCAATTGTATGGAATTACCGTGTCTGGCAATTCGCTGTGGAGCGTATTGCAGTTTGTACAGATTAATCGCCGTATTACTAGCTTCCTGAACCATCGGTTGTCCCGCCGCCGCACGAACCGGACGAATTAGTTACTCCCCATAGTAAGTGGGTTTTCTATTATATCCACCCGATACAAGAATAGGGTCAGCCATGGAAGGCCCAACGCCGACGCCGTGGTCAAATCAAACTTATTTTGCCAAATCCTTGTTTTAAAAAGGATGTCATGGTACAATGGGTTTATGTCAATTATATTTCAATACGGGGGTTTGTTTCAGGAACAGCCACAGAAAGGATGAAAATATGCTAAACAAAAAAACAGTGGACGATCTGAAGGTTAAGGGCAAACGCGTGCTGGTGCGCGTGGATTTCAACGTACCGCTGAAAGACGGTCAGATCACCGACGATAACCGCATTGCCGCCGCGCTGCCCACGATCAAGAAACTGGTCGAGGACGGCGGAAAGGTAATACTCTGCTCGCACCTGGGCAAGCCCAAGGGGCCGGATCCCTCCGCAACACTCGCGCCAGCGGCGGCGCGTCTGTCCGAACTGCTGGGCAAGGAGGTCAAATTCGCCCCCGATGACGCTGTCGTGGGCGAAAACGCCAAAAAGGCCATAGCCGGGATGAAAGACGGCGATGTGGTACTGCTGGAAAACACACGTTTCCGCAAAGAGGAGTCCAAGAACGACGACGCTTTCTCAAAGGATTTGGCCGGCATTGCGGACGTATATGTGGACGACGCGTTCGGTTCGTCGCACAGGGCGCACTGCTCTACGGTCGGCGTAACAAAATTTGTTTCCGAATCGGCTGTCGGGTACCTGATGGAAAAAGAGATCCAGTATCTTGGCAACGCGGTTAATAACCCTACCCGCCCGTTCGCGGCTATATTAGGCGGCGCAAAGGTGTCGGACAAGATAAACGTCATCAATAATCTGTTGGAAAAGGTCAATATCCTGATAATCGGCGGTGGTATGGCTTATACATTCCTGAAAGCTCAAGGCTTCGGCGTGGGTAAATCGCTGCTGGAGGAAGATAGACTCAATTACGCTCTGGAAATGATCCAAAAGGCCAAAGACAAGGGCGTTAAATTCTTGTTGCCCATAGATACGGTTGTGGTTAAGGAATTCAAGAACGACACGGAATACAAGACCGTACCCGCCAGCGGTATTGAGGACGATTGGATGGGAGTGGACATCGGCGAAAAAACCCGCGATCTCTTCTCGAAGGCGCTGAAAGAAGCCAAAACAGTCGTATGGAACGGGCCCATGGGCGTGTTTGAGTTTTCTAATTTTGCCAAAGGCACCATCGCTGTGGCTGAAGCCTTGGCAGAGATAGACGGGACGACAATTATCGGCGGGGGCGATTCCGCGGCGGCTGTTATCCAACTGGGCTTTGCGGACAAGATGTCGCACATCTCGACGGGCGGCGGCGCTTCCCTGGAATTCCTGGAAGGCATAGAACTGCCGGGGGTAGCGGCCGTACAGGATAAATAGCGGCCGCCGGTTAATATAATATAAGAACGGAGGCGGCGCATGCGTAAAAAAATAATCGCTGGCAACTGGAAGATGAATCTGACTCCCAAGGAAGCCGAGGATTTCATCAACAGTATAAAAGACAAGGTAAACTCGGATAAAAGCGACGTGGTGTTTTGCGTGCCTTATCTGGATCTGGCCGCCGCGCTGAATTTACTTAAGGGCACAAATATCTCAGTGGGCGCGCAGAACATGTACTACGCCGATAAAGGCGCGTTTACCGGCGAGATATCCGCCCCCATGCTGGCGGAGCTGGGCGTAAAGTATGTTATAATAGGTCATTCCGAGCGCAGGCAATTCTTTGGGGAAACGGACATCAGCGTTAACAAGAAGGTCAAAAAGGCCCTAGAGTATAATATAACGCCGATTATATGCGTCGGAGAGTCCCTTGATCAGCGCAAACAGGGTATTACGATAGAACTGGTGAGGCAGCAGGTTAAGGTTGCCCTGATGGATATTCCTGCGGAACAGGCAAAGAATATAGTTATGGCCTACGAGCCTATATGGGCGATCGGCACCGGTGAAACCGCCACCCGCGATCAGGCGGAAGAGGTTTGCGCGGCTGTTCGGTTAGTGCTGGCGGAGATCTACGGCCAGGAAGCCGCCGATTCCGTCCGTATTCAATACGGCGGCAGCGTTAACGCGGCGAACGCGGCGGAACTCTTTACCATGCCCAACATAGACGGCGGTCTCGTCGGCGGCGCGAGTATAAAATCGGAATTCGAGAAAGTGGTTAACTACGTGTAGAAAGGGGATGTTATGACCCAAAAACCAACAGTGCTGATGATATTGGACGGGTTCGGGCTTTCGGATAATACCGAAGGCAACGCGATTAAACTGGCTGATACGCCTAACCTCGATCATATATTTTCCTCATACCCATGGGAAAAGGGATACGCGAGCGGTTTAGCCGTCGGTCTGCCTGACGGGCAGATGGGCAACTCCGAGGTGGGGCACCTCAATATCGGGGCGGGCCGCGTGGTGTATCAGGAATTGACGCGTATCACTAAATCCATTCATGACGGCGATTTCTTTGAGAACCCTGTATTGGTACAGGCCATAGATAACTGTAAGAACGGCGGCGCGAACCTGCACATGTTCGGCCTGCTCTCGGACGGCGGCGTACACAGCCACAATACTCACCTGTACGCGCTTCTGGAGATGGCTAAGCGGCGCGGCGTAAAGAATGTGTATATACACGCTTTCCTGGACGGCCGGGACACGCCGCCCACTTCCGGCAAGGATTATCTGCTGGAACTGGAAAGCAGGATGAAGTCCATCGGCGTCGGCAGGATCGCGACAATCAGCGGCAGGTATTATGCCATGGATCGCGACAACCGCTGGGAACGCGTGGTGAAGGCGTATGACGCCCTGGTGTTCGGCGAGGGCGATATGGCCGGAAGCGCGTCCGAGTGCATGGATAATTCATATGGCGCTGCGGTTAACGACGAATTTGTCGCCCCCACGGTTATACGGGATAACGGTTCGCCTGTCGCTGTAATAAAACCGGGGGATTCCGTCATATTTTATAATTTCCGTCCCGATCGCGCCCGGGAAATAACCCGTGCCTTTTGCGATCCCGATTTTAAGGGCTTCGAGCGGCGTAACGGTTTATTCCCATTGACATATGTGTGTTTTACGGAGTATGATGTGACTATCCCCAACAAAACGGTGGTGTTCACCGGCCAATCCCTGACTAATACCTTTGGGGAGTATATTTCTTCCCGGGGGTTGAAACAGTTAAGGCTGGCTGAAACCGAGAAATACGCGCATGTAACCTTTTTCTTCAATGGTGGCGTGGAAACGCCATACCCCGGCGAAGACCGGATTCTGGTACCCTCGCCCAAGGTGGCCACTTACGACCTACAGCCCGAGATGAGCGCGTTCCAGGTTACGGACAAACTCGTGGAAGCGATTACGTCACAGAAATACGATGTTATTATTATAAACTACGCGAATTCCGATATGGTCGGCCATACCGGCGTATTAGAAGCCGCCATAAAGGCTGTTGAAGCCGTGGATTCGTGTATCGGCAGGATGCTTGAAGCCCTGCTTTCCGTGAACGGGCAAATGTTTATATGCGCGGATCACGGAAATTCCGACAAGATGATAGACGAAATAACGTGTGAACCGTTTACCGCCCATACCACAAATCCTGTGCCGTTTATTATCGTAAACGCCGAAAGTGTGCGCCGCATAGACAAGGGCGGTAAACTCTGCGATATTACGCCTACTCTGCTGGAATTGATGGATATACCAAAACCCAAAGAGATGACCGGGCGCAGCCTGGTGATACCGACGCTGAAGGGAGATTTTTACCTATGAAGGGCTTTTTAGAGATCTTAGACGTACACGCCCGTGAGATACTGGATTCCAGGGGCAATCCGACCGTAGAGGTTGAAGTGGTGGTCGGCGACAATGACGGCGCTGAATTCTTAGGCCGCGCCGCGGTACCGTCAGGCGCTTCCACAGGCGCTTTTGAGGCTGTGGAACTGCGGGACGGCGGGGATCGCTATATGGGAAGCGGCGTGGAAAAGGCCGTGGATAACGTTAACGACATAATCGCTCCGCAGTTGCTGGAAATGAACGCGCTGGATCAGGTGGTAATCGATCAGAAGATGATTGAGCTGGACGACACGCCGAATAAAGCCAAGCTGGGCGCGAACGCCATTCTGGGCGTGTCCATGGCTGTGGCAAAGGCCGCCGCCGAGGCTTTAAGCCTTCCGCTGTATCAATACCTGGGCGGGTTTAACGCCAAGCGTTTGCCCGTGCCCATGATGAACATCCTGAACGGCGGGAAGCACGCCGATAACACTGTGGACTTCCAGGAGTTCATGATTATGCCCGTAGGCGCGCCCACGTTCAAGGAAGCGCTGCGTATGTGCTCCGAAGTCTATCACAACCTCAAAAAGGTGCTTAAGGCAAAGGGCCTGGCTACCGCCGTCGGCGACGAGGGCGGGTTCGCGCCCGATCTGGCGACACCGGACGAGGTTATTGACATTATTCTGGAAGCTGTTAAAAAGGCCGGATACGAACCGGGCGAGGATATACGCGTAGCGTTGGATGTCGCGGCTACCGAGCTGTATGACGAAAAAGACGGCAAATATCATTTTCCGGGTGAAAGCCGTATGAAGGGCGAGGAGATTGTCCGCACCGCTGAGGACATGGTCGCGCTGTATAAAGGGCTTGTTGATAAATATCCGATAATCTCCATAGAAGACGGATTGTCCGAAGACGACTGGGTGGGCTGGGAACTCCTGAACGAACACCTGGGCAAGAAGATCCAGTTGGTGGGCGACGACCTGTTTGTGACAAACACCGAGCGTCTGCAAAAGGGTATAGACTTAGGGGTAGCCAACTCGATTCTGGTAAAAGTCAATCAGATCGGGAGCTTAACCGAAACATTCAACGCTATTGAGCTGGCTAACAGCAACAATATGACCGCCGTGATTTCCCACCGCTCCGGCGAAACGGAAGACTCCATCATCGCGGATATCGTGGTGGCGGCAAATGCCGGGCAGATCAAGACCGGCGCTCCCGCGCGGTCCGATCGCGTCGCGAAATATAATCAACTGCTGCGCATTGAGGAAGAATTGGGCGAGGCCGCCGAGTATCCCGGACTGGACGCTTGGTTCAACCTGAAAGATAAATAGTCCGGATTAAGCGCGTTTGAAAGGAGGTTGGTGCCTTTGGCCGGAATGTCCGTTATTTATATTGTTTTGAACGTAGTGTTTATCGCGGTGTGCTTTGCCCTAATCCTGCTTATTCTGCTGCAGAAAAAGAGTTCCCAAGGTTTGGGCAGTATCGCGGGCATGGGCAGTACCGAAACGTACTGGGATAAGAATAAGGCCCGTTCTATGGAAGGGTCGTTGGAGAAGTACACTAAGATAGGCGGTACTGTTCTGCTTGTATTTTCGCTTGTGCTGTGTTTCGTGAGATGAGATGATAAGGGGAACGCGTTGCCGCGTTCCCCTTTTTGAGGTGAATAATGGGAAAAAAGAATAAAGATAAAGAACCGGAGTCGGCGCCCTCGAACCAGCCGACGGGGATATTCGAGCAGAATCAGCGGGGTTTCGGTTTTATTAAGCCGGATAACGGGGGCGAGGGCGTATATGTGTCGGAGTATGACATCAACGGGGCCTTTCACGGCGACAGGGTTGGTTACGTCATATCACACAGCGATTACGACGGACGCGTAAGGGCCGAGATTTGTAAAATTTGTGAACCCGAGGACAAACTCATTGTCGGCGTGTTCCATCGAAGAAAACGCAACAGTTATGTAAAGCCGCTGGATAGCAGGCTTGGCTCTGAAATAAGGATTTTGGCGAAGTATCAAAATAAGGCGATTGATCTCCAGCTTGTGGTGGCATCGGTTAAACGCCCGGCTGATTTGTACTGGATGGATGGCAGAATTGTTGAGATTCTGGGTTTCATGGATGAACCCGGCGTTCGTGTGCTGGGAATGATAAGGGCGTCGGGCGCGCCCTATGAATTTCCGCGGAGCGTTCTGAATGAAGCCAAACGGATTCAAACATCCGTCCCGCCTGAAGATGCGTTAGCCCGCGAGCGCGTAGAGAGACAGATTATCACGATAGACGGCGAGGATACCAAGGATGTGGACGACGCCGTTTCCCTTACGCGGTATGAAAACGGCGTATATACTCTGGGCGTCCATATCGCGGATGTGAATCATTATGTTAAGGAGAACACAGAGCTGGACAGAGAGGCTCTGCGCAGGGGAACCAGCGTTTATCTGGCCGATCGCGTAATACCCATGCTGCCGCCGGAACTCTCAAACGGCATATGTTCCCTGAATGAGGGCGTTGATCGTCTGGCGTTGAGCTGCATTATGGAGATTGGCGCCGACGGGGCGGTTATAAGCCATGAGATGGCCGAAACGGTTATAAACGTGGGCAAACACATGACCTATCCCAAGGCGGACGCGCTGCTTAACGGGGACGATGTTCCGGAATATTCGGAATACGCCCCCTTGCTGAAACTCATGGAGGAGTTATGCCTTATTCTGAAACAGAAACGGGAATTGAGGGGCGCAATCTCGTTTGATCTGGAGGAATCCAAAGCCGAGCTGGACGAAAACGGCATGGCGATAGACATCCGCTTGCGCGAGCGCGGCGTCGCTTCCGAAATAATCGAGGAGTTCATGCTGATCTGCAACGAGACCGTGGCGGCTGAGTACAGTGAGAAAAATCTTCCGTTTGTGTATCGGGTCCACGAAGAGCCGGAACTGGACAAACTGAGAAAGCTCAACGATTTTGCCGGGGCGCTCGGGTATCGGATGAAGGCCAAAACCAGGCAGGTTAAGTCGAAGGACATTCAAGAGCTTATTAACAGCGTAAAGGGCAAGCCCGAAGAGGGCGTTATCACGAAGATCGCGCTGCGGAGCCTGAAGCGGGCGAAGTATTATTATAAAAACCAAGGCCATTACGGATTGGCGGCTGAGTTCTACTGCCACTTCACCTCGCCTATACGGCGCTATCCGGATCTGCAGATTCACCGTGTTATCAAGGAGGATCTGCGCGGCCTGACGGCGAAACGCGCCGCGGAAATATCCGCAAAGATGCCCAACGTATGCGGCATGAGTTCCCTCATGGAACGCCGCGCGGAAACCCTGGAACGCGACGTGCTTCAACTCAAGAAATGCGAGTACATGCAACAGTATCTCGGACAGGAGTTTGAGGGCATTATCAGCGGCGTCACAAACTGGGGCATTTTCGTGGAACTCCCCAACACGGTGGAAGGTCTCATCCGGCTCCATGATCTAACGGAGCCGTTCGAGTACAACGCCGAACGCATGTCTCTGCTGGGCCTAAGGACCGGCAGGCTGTATACGCTGGGCGGCGTTGTAAAGGTGGCTGTGGCGCGTATAGATATGGAACAGCGCCAGATCATGTTTGGGCTAAGAAGATCGGAGAATGTTAGCCGCCCTCAATCTCGTCCAAAGCCGCGCCGATAATATCACTGCCAGCGTATGGGATGTCCGGTTCTATGCCTACGCCGTGAATAGATACATCGCCGGGTCCGGCGACAAGCATAACGGTAGCCTTAACGGCGTAACCGTCCAAGAGCGGTACGGTAACCTGGCCTATGCCCTTGCCGAATGTATTCTCTCCAATGGTCGTCACATTGTCGAGATTGCCTTTTAGAGATAGTATAAGGCCCTCCGCCGCGCTGGCTGTGTTTTCGTCCTGCAGGATTATTACCTTGTCAAATTCGAGATAACTCTCCCCGCCGGACTTGACCGCGTGCGTTATAAGCGGTATACGGAATTTTTCATAGCCCAGTATATCGCCGCGCCGCGTAAACAATTCGGCCATCTTATAGAAATCCGCGAGCAGCCCGCCGTAATTGGAACGCAGGTCCAGCACCAGATTCTTGTAACCGCTCAACATCTGTTTATGGGAAAGCACAAAATCCTTTGTGCCGTCGGATATATTGGGCAGCAGCATGTATACAGTTTCTGGGGTAAGTTCTTCAACGAGGGCTGTCGCGGCGTCGGCCTTTTCCATGTCTTTGGAAAGCTGATACCGTTCGGGGGTGTAGAGATATGTGTACCTGTCCTGGTTGATCGAGCGTATTTTTTCCGTAACCACGCTGATAACGACGTCGTCAAAATTTCTACCGTACCCCTTTACGTTTTCCTCCCCAAGGCTGTCGTTATACAACTGATCCAGCGCGTCCGTAAAGATGTAATTCTCCGCGATGAGGAATTTAAAGGCCATATAGTTGTAATTGGAATACATCAGCAGCGCTGTCAGGATAAAAAATACAAAAAATCCGTATTTGAAGAAACGGTACCGACGGATGGGGATAGATCTGGTCTTTGGCGGTTTAATGGGAAAGCCCTCCTTCTTTATATACTGACAATAAAGTAACATAGAAAAGTATTTACTTCAAGTTGTAATTCGACTTTAATTATGTTAATATGAATGCACAGCGATAATTGAAAGCAGAGCGATAATGCCAAAAGACAAAAACAGCGGCAAGCTTATTGCCCAGAACAAAAAAGCCTTCCACGATTACTACATCGAAGAGACTTATCAGGCGGGTATTGAATTAGTTGGCACAGAGGTTAAATCCTTGAGGGCTGGCAAGTGCAACCTTAAGGAAAGCTATATTCGCGTCGAAGGCGGCGAGGCTTTTATCGAGGGCATGCACATCAGTCCATACGAATTCGGGAATATCTTTAACAAAGACCCTCTGCGCCGGAGGCGCTTGCTGCTGCACAGGTATGAGATCAATAAACTGCGCGGAGCGTCAACCGCGGATGGGTTTACCATTGTGCCGTTAAGGGTTTATTTTCACAAGAGTTTGGTTAAACTGGATATTGCCATAGCCAAGGGCAAGAAGATTTACGATAAGCGCCAGGATCTTGCCAAGAAAGACCAGCGCAGGGAAGCGGAAAAGGATTTCCGCGTAAGGAATCTGTATTCATAAGGGGGCGTAATGGTTTCGACGGGGATTTTGAAAGCGGGAATAGCCATCCGCAGACGGTGACTGCGTATAAAAACCGAACCTACATCTACTCGACCACGATTACGCACTAGCCGCTGCTTAATTAAAGCAGCCGTCGGCCTGAGGACGCCCGCCGCCTCAGTAACCGGCGTCGACTAGGCGGGGCACTTGGCCGCTTAAGCTTTGCGGCGGCTGAAGATCCATGAAGCTACCTGAACGTAAGTCGTGTTGGTTTGCCTTACGGGATGGGAATTTTGAATAACCAACTGTGATGGGAGAAGTTGCCGCCGCCAGATTTTCGGACCCGGGTTCGATTCCCGGCGCCTCCATGGGTTAGAAGGGCGTGTATCTAGGCTTTGTTGCTTGATACGCGCCCTTTTAGTATGCGTTAGCATGTTATGCGCCGTGCGGTATATGTTTTGTTCGCTGGCCATATCAATACCACGCTTGAGTTATTTCAAGCGGCAAATACTTTTTGTCATCAATTAACTCCTTTATCTTACTGCATGCCTTGAACGCGTATCTGCCATACTCATCCTTTTCGGCTTGTGTAAGCGTTTCAGGCTCCTTGTTAAACCTATAAATTATTTCACCGGAAATACCTTGACCCTCCGGCTGATAAAAATAAATTACATATTCGGGAGTATATTCTTTCAACTTCAGTTTATTCATTTTAAACCCGCCTTTCGATCCAACGCGTCTATATATTCACCATAGTTATAAGTTAGGTTTGTTATCGTATGGGCCTCGTCATAAGACAGACCATCTCTCATTAGGTTATACTCCATTAATTCATGACGAAGTAAAACTATGTCCATCTCATGAATGTTTTTACCTTCAACCAATCGCTGCCATGAAACCGACTGATCATAGTCAGGCGCGAATCGTTCAAGGTTTCCTTCAGGATCACCAAGATAATATTCGTTAGTAAACATATGCCGCCTAATCTTTTCAATGTCACTTGCCGCAATACCTGTATTTTTTGCTATCTTTTCAATATCGCCTAATCTTCTCCTAACCGCGTCATAATAAAGTTTGGCGTGCTTTTCCATTCTTGATAAGTCATGGCGTGATATAGCGCCTGATAAAATATCCATCGCAATTTTTCTCCTGTAATCGACGGACTTAATTGAGGTATCCGCGGCGCCGCCATAAATGTCAAACTGCTTCACCATGTTAATTATACCATCATCATCGGCATTTTTCAACGAAATATTGACACGAAATATTAATCATTTAATTTTAATAAAAATATATTTTTATATTGACTTTCATAATATTAAAGTATATAAATAATATTATGAAAGGTGGTCAATCGCTATGCCTATTGAAATCATTCCGGAATGGATGACCGGCCTGGAGGATGATGACATTGCCTTCATCAAGAAATTTTTACAGGCTTCCGGCTCGTTAAAAGAGGTCGCGCGGCAGTATGGCGTTACCTATCCGACGGTGCGGCTCCGGTTAGACAGGCTGATTCAGAAGATCCAAATCACCGAGGAAAACGCCGGCGAACCGTACATCGCTTTAGTGAAACGGCTGGCCGTGAATGAAAAAGTTGACTTCGATACCGCGAAGATTCTGATCGCGGAATATAAAAAGATACCGCAACGCTGATTGACGGGGCGTCGCTTGTTTCCCGTGACGAACTCGCGAAGCTCGGAGCGCTTCAGCTTGAAAAGTGCGAAATGCTTGAAGATTTGTATATTCGTTTGCGATATAAAGTAGTATAAACTGGCAACGGAGGGAATGGTGTAACAGCATGGACGAGTATAAAATTGGCTCGATAGTACCTTTCGGCGGCTACGATTGGCGTGTGCTTGACATACAGAATGGCGCGGCTTTGATTATAACGGAGTATATAATTGAGCAGCGCCCTTACCATAACGCCTACGTGGATATTACATGGGCGGACTGCTCGTTGAGAGAATATCTTAACGGCGAATTTTATGACAAATTCAGCGCCGATGAGAAGTCAAGAATAATTCCCATTGTCAACAAAACTCCCGACAACGAGTGGTACAAAACGACGGGCGGGGAAGACACGGAAGATAGAATCTTCTTATTGAGCATGGAAGAAGTGACGTGTAAATATTTCGGCGACAGCAGCGCAAAGCTGTATAATCCGGGGAAAAATCAACGGTATTGGTTTGAACGAAAAGACGAGAACAATGGCAAGCGAATCGCAAAAGCCGAGAGTTGCGAATGGAACAGTTGGTGGTGGCTTCGCTCGCCGGGCAGGGTATCTGTCAAAGCCGTTTACGTCCACGGAAACGGCGACATAGGTATACAGGGCAACAACATACTGAAAGGCAATATAGCTGACGGCTATTGCACGGGCGGCGTTCGTCCCGCTTTGTGGCTGAGTAAATAATCTGGGGCGGATACCATGCCTATTTTCTGACCCGGACGGATATTATTGGGAAGTGGCATATGGCGCTGACGCTTGGAAATTCGATGAGCAGGATATGCTCATTTGTTGCCGCACACGTTCTGGATTCAATGATTGTAACTTTACTGGAACCTTGAATCACCGTAAGAACAGTATTTTCGTTGGCAGCCGATTGCTTGGCGGCTTTCGGATGGGGCAAGCGGCAGCTTTTCCGAAAACG
Organism: Clostridiales bacterium; assembly: GCA_031269415.1. GTDB lineage: Bacteria > Bacillota > Clostridia > Lachnospirales > WQUN01 > JAISZF01. The sequence continues at coordinate 1,439 of JAISZF010000114.1, read as the reverse complement.
CGCCCTTTGAAGCCACTCTGTCGCCTAATGTCAAAGGTGAGCAAAAATTGTACATCACCTATGATGAGGAAATTTACGACAGCACCCATTGGCAGGCGACCAGACAAGTCCGAGATGTCGAGGAGGTTGTGTTCCGAGTCGACTGATAATCCGGCCATTACGGTCGGAAGTGTTTTTTTACTTTACAATATTCCCACAATCGTTTTGCTGGCAATCTATTTCGGATGCAGAGAGAAGCGGCGCAAAACAAAAGCGCTCGAAAAAATGCGAGCGCAGGATTTGCAGTAATGCCGGAGCGGAAGCATAAAAGTTTTTACGCTTCCGCTCACGCCAAAACCTTCGTGGCTTAACCAGAACGCTGAACGCAAAAGCGTGAATTTTTCCGCGACGTTGAAAACGGCTTTTCTTCCTTACGGCTGAAGATATATCAGCCCTGGAGGGTCAGCGAAGCCGTTTTGGATTTATCATCCCAGCCAACGTTATAATTAAGCAGCTCTCCGGCCATGCGCAGGGAGAACATGGTTCTGTCCGCGACAATATATATGGGGTAGGTGAGCGGAACAATCGATCTCACTCCGTTCTTTACGGAAATAATATTCTTGCTGTCCACGCCGTTTTCCAAAATAAATTCAACAGTCCCCTTCTTCATTTTGGTGGCCTTCGTGGCCGCGTCATAGGTAACGGCATACCCCAGGTACTCAAATATCGAGCGCATTTCGACATAGAGCCTGTCGTCTATTATGCGCGGCGCGACGTTAAAAGCGACCCGCTTGCCATCCACAACCACTTTTGGCGTCGGGTTAACCTTAGGGTTAACTTTATAAACCGCGCATGTCAGGCTGCCAGCCGCGTGATCAATAAGCGTACATATAAAAACGTCAAATCCGGTGTCGTTCCGGAATCTCAAGTCGCTTGTGCCATAATTAACCATTGCCTCGTTTTCGCGCGGTACATACCCAACCGGTATTGAATGCGGCCTCCGCTCCAATATCGTTAATTTGGGGATCTGCTTTACCGCGGAGTAGATGGTGGTCGAGCATTGGCATATGCCCCCGCCGATACCCTTAACCCGCTCCGAGTCCACAATGATTATTGATTCGCGCCACCCATTGGCTGTCTTTGTGGAATTGCCGGTGTTTGTGTTAAAGCTGAACGCGCCGCCGGGTTTCAAGATAACCTGATTCTTATACGCCGCGAGTTCCATGTTGTGATTGCGGTTAACGTCCGACGCCGAGAATTTTGTGGTGTAAGAAGCCAATTTCTCGTAATTAGTTTTGACCGGATTGTATTCCGCCGCCGCCGTCGGATCTGTTATTTTCACCAGCGTGTCAGTTATGTACCCCGCTGCCGCGCCGTCGGTTATTTTGAACCAGCCGAGTTCTTTTCCCGTGACGCTTACCTCTGTTCCGGCGTTGAGGGTTTTTATAACGCTGTAAAAA
>JAISZF010000079.1 GCA_031269415.1 Clostridiales bacterium | reverse complement strand
CTGTTCACGCCGAGGGCGTAACCACCATAGAGAACGCGGCCAGAGAACCCCATGTTGTGGACACCGCGAATTTTCTGAATATCCTTGGCGCTAAGATAAAGGGCGCTGGCACGGATATGATCCGTATTACCGGCGTATCGGAACTGTACGGAGCCGAATATCAGATCATTCCGGACCAGATCGAAGCCGGTACTTACATGATAGCTTCGGCTATAACCCGCGGAGACATAAAGGTTTGCAATATCATACCCAAGCATATGGACTCGCTGTCGGCTAAACTGATGGAAATGAACTGCGGTATTGAAGAAGGCGACGATTATATCCGCGTTATCGGCGCGGACAGTCTTCAGGCTGTCAATGTAAAAACAATGGTTTATCCGGGGTTTCCGACTGATCTCCAGCCGCAGATGACCGCGCTGCTTTCGACCGCGAAGGGGACAAGCGTTATTACCGAAACTGTTTTTGATAACCGCTTTCAATATATGACCGAACTCAGGCGTTTGGGCTGCAACGCTACCGTTGAGGGACGCGTGGCGGTTATAGAAGGCGGCGCGGCGCTTTCAGGCGCCGAGGTCAGCGCAACGGATCTGCGCGCGGGCGCGGCTTTGGTCGTCGCGGGTCTTGCGGCCAAGGGCGATACCACAATCAGCAATATTAAACATATAGACAGGGGTTATGAGGATATAGAAAATAAACTGCGTTCTTTGGGAGCGGACATCCGCCGCGTGGATACCAATGCCGACAGCGTCGGCATGCCGCCGCGCGCGGGTTTTCAACTTGCGCAGGTATGATCAGGTTCTGCCCCATTGCCAGCGGTTCGAGCGGCAACTGTGTCTATGTAAGCGCGGGAGGCACGCATATTTTGATTGACGCGGGATTAAGCGGCAGGAGCATTGAGACCGCGCTGGGCGCGCTGAAACTGACGGGGCGGCAATTATCCGCCCTATTAATCACTCACGAGCACTCGGATCATATTATAGGTGTGGGCGTAATGTCGCGGCGGTATGAGCTGCCGGTTTACGCCACCCCGAAGACATGGCGCTACTTCGAGCGGCACGGCGTATTGGGAACGATACCCCCCGACTTGATCCGGCGTATAGAACCCGAGCGGCCATTCAATATCGGATGTCTGGATGCCGTGGCTTTCGATATACCCCATGACGCTTCTCAGCCCGTTGGTTATTCGATATTCGCGGAAAACCGTAAGATTACCGTGGCCACCGATATTGGCGAACCGACTGACACTATCCGCCGATATATCACGGATTCGGATATAGTGCTTCTGGAGAGCAATCACGACGCGGACATGCTGCGAAACGGCAGATACCCCAAGGTATTAAAGGAACGCATAGCGGGTGCGCGCGGGCATTTATCCAACGCCGCCGCCGCGAAACTGCTGACGGAATCGGCTACGGACAAGCTGAGGTATATATTTCTGGGGCATTTGAGCGAAGAGAATAACAGGCCGTTAATCGCGCTGAACACCGTCGAGAATATATTGTACGAGCGAGGTATTCTTCCCCGGGAGGGGCTGAAGGTGTTTATAGCGGAGCGTTACGGGCTGAGCGAGCCTGTTGAGATGTGATCATGAAGCCAAATATATGTATAATAGCGGTCGGCGGGCTGAAAGAAGCCCCATTGGAAAAGGCCGCTGAGATGTATCTTGCCCGTTTAAAGCCATATGGCGCTATTTCCGTAATTGAGCTGCCCGACGAGCCGGCGGCGGAAAACCTGAGCGGCGCGGAACGCCTGGCCGTACTCGCGCGCGAGGGCGGGCGCGTATTGAACCGTACAAGACCTCTTGATATTATAGCGTCGATGGCCGTAGAGGGCAGGTTAGGGGACTTGCCTTTTTTTTGCGATCTAATAAATAAAACGGCGTTTGAACAACGCCGTTTGGATTTTATTATAGGTGGGAGTTTGGGGCTTGCGGACAGCGTGCTTCAGCGGTCGAAGTATAAAATCAGCCTGTCCGGGCTTACGTTCACTCATCGGTTAACGAGGCTCCTGTTGTTTGAAATTCTGTGTCGGGCTCTGATTAAGAATCAGAATTCTCATTATCAAATATAATCCGACAGTCGTCGGTATCTATAATTACGCCGAATATATTAAGCGCTTTAAAAGAAATGGTAAGTTCGTTTATATCCACAATACCGTTTTCAATTATTTCGCTGTCCTGGAAAGTCAAAGGAGCCCAGCATTCTTTGCCCGCGCAAACCGTTGAAATGAACAACGGCTGCAATTCAATACCGTCAATACAGACTCTTTTTGTTTCAATGACAATATCCTCAGACAGAGAATTGTCTATGTATATGTATATCTGTTTTCCCAGAGCCGCTTCGGGATCAGGCTTTCTTCCGATCATAATCTTTACGCCGTTAGCGTCCGCTATTCGCGATCCGGTAAAACCATGCTTTTGTTCATAGCTGCCGGTCATAGACGTGATCATATTGAATTGATCAGACTCAACATAGCTGCCGCTCTCGGAAGGCTCGGCTATATGCAATGAGAAGGAAATACTGGAAAACGTTTCTATGCCGGCTGTTACCAATAATCGCTTGGGGAAAATAGCTTCGGCCTGAGCTGTCCCCTTTGCGTTCAACGACATTTCGAATTCCGGTTCTACCATGATGTCATTAACCGAACAGTATTTGAGTGTTACCAAGCGATCAAGCTCCGTTGAGTTCTCTCCGTAAAACTTGAGGGCTGGGCCGGTAGGCGCGTTCATGTCCAGTGATACGGCTTTTATAATAATATCGCGATTGTCGAAAATAAGCTGTTCGGTTATATCAGCTTTTATGAATACTTCTTTCGGCGCGTCACTATTCGCCGAATCCATATTGCTAAATGGCACAAATGTGATAAATAAACCAATTATTACACAAAATAGTATAATTTTACTCCATTTATGTTTCATATATCCCCCGGAGACAACAATATGCGATATAAATAGATTATCAAAATATCGTTATCGTGTCAACTGGTGGAGAATTTTACATATTATTCGTTGAACATGACTGAGTTTGAGCGGCCTTTTTTTCATTTCTATTCCAAAGTCAAGACCCTCCGCAGACACTGCGGAGGGTCTTCTCTGTTGCTTCGCGTCGCGTTACGGCTGTATACCCGCCGCGGCGGCCGCCTCGTTTACTTCCTTGATCATCGCCGAATAACCCTTGCTTTCATATCCGGCCAGCAAGTCGCTTATCATTTTATCCACAGGTTCCGTTCCCTGCATAACCTGAATCAGATCGTCTTTGGCGTTCCAGGCGAACGCGTCTTTAAGCGGCGTGGATAAGAACAGGACGGCGTCGTAATATTTCGGCAGCGTTCCGTTATTCACGGCGTCGTTATGCCTGGCGACGTTTAATTCAAGCCACTCCTTCGGCGACGCGGATGGGAAAACAATATCCCACGAGTCCGGATTCCAAAGTGCCAGACAGCTTGCGCCGGATTTATAAAATGGATACTTGTCGCCCAATTTGATGTCCTCGCGCAGTTGGATAGCCCCGTCCGCCATATCGTAATCCACGCCTTCAATACCGGCGAACATTAAGCGTCTGCCCTCTTGAGAATAGAGAAAATCATACAA
>JAISZF010000263.1 GCA_031269415.1 Clostridiales bacterium | reverse complement strand
TAAAATTTGTTTGTTAGCATGAATATCCCTTTTTATACACTTTATTGCTTATTTGGTCGTACTCTTTACTGGTGGCGGTGTCGCCACCTTTCTTAAATCAGTTCATGCTTCAGCTCTGCTAAAATAAGATATGCGTTGACAAACTCTGCAGGTTATGTTATATTGTGTCTATGGATTGAAAAATCCGTAAAAATAAAGGAGGGAATGTCTTAATGAAGTCTTTTTTTACATCTCGAAAGGGCATGGCCGTGATCTCTTGTATTTCACTAGCCGCGCTCTTAGTCAGCGGAACCTTCGCGTGGGCGTCATTGAACTCGCAGAAGGTAAACGAGTGGCGCGGTACAGGCAGCACAAGCGAGGGTTCTGGCGGCAGTTTGCATGATGATCATGACAACAGTAACCCTAACGATCCCAGGAAAGACGTTTATGTCGAAAACTGGGGAGACGATCTCATCTTTACTCGTATAAGGCTTTCCGAGTATATGGAGATTGGTATAAACGCCGGTAAAATGGACCCGAACACTACTTCTCAAGTGGTTCGTCTGCCGGTAAATGAGTCTCTGCCCCTGTTGGAAGGTACTGTGTTAGCGGGAGGCGTTATTCAATTCACGCCGCATATACCCAAAGCGGCTGACCCCGCCGACTGCGGCGAGGATTTCCATCAGTACTGGAATTGGGAAATGGGTGGAAAGAAGTTTTATAAGCGCGCCTCTGAGGCTGAAAAAGCGGCAGGCAGGCAAAACAACGGCTCAGTTTTATCAGACAACAACGATTATACCACGCGTGGAGTAGGTCTTGAAGAAACGCTTGACGGAGGGGTTTACGTGCTGGACGAGAATTCAACGCCCGGCACTGGCTGGTTTATTGACGAGGACGGTTGGGCTTACTGGGGCGGATTCCTGCAGCCTGGTCAAGCGACCAGTCTGCTCCTGCACAGGGTAACGCGGACTAATATTCCGATTCCCGATTCTTATTATTACGCGATTAATGTCGAGGCCCATATGTGGGACGCGCCTGATGTGCTGCCCTCGCCGGGAGCTGTGTCTACCATGACCGAACCCGATGATGTCTTTGCTTTGATTCAGGGGGTCGGGGTTGAAAAACCATCCGATAACGCTTTGTCATTCCTTAAGAAGGTTTTCATCAAAGCGGTCGACGAAGGTGAATTTGGCGAGGATGTCGAGACTTCCATAGAAGTTATAGAAGAGATTTTTGCCGCGGAAGAACCTCCTGTAGCTAATTAATTGAGTTAGTACATATTAAAACCTTCGCCTGGCCGGCGAGGGTTTTTATTTTATTTCTCACGTTTCGCACTTCAACAATGTCGAATTAAGCATGGGTATGCGGGCTGATAAAAAGGATATGTTGTTAACCTGCTTCATATGATTCGTCGAGTTTAGTCGTTAAAAAGGAAGCGGCAAAAAGCCTTTTTATTGCCAAGTATGTCTGATTGTTATTCAAACTACGCAACTCCGGATTGCCTTCAAAAGGGGCATTTTTAAAGACGCTTCTAGGATGTCCTCAAAAAGGCCCCAGAGTTGCTCGGCCTATATTTTTTGTTTACGCTCCCTGAAGATAACTTTGATCGGCAATCAAATGCTATAAATTCTCATAATCTCAACGAACGAAAGAGAGCAGTGTCGGTACATATGAATACACGCCATTCCTTCTACCCGGTATAACGACTGATAAACAGTTTGACCAACCATATATCACCATAGCCAACGGTCAGCTCATAATAACGGGTTCACCAGACCTGAACGGCAGCATAACGTTTTCATGTTGAATTCTTTTATGGTGTCGGTTATAATGCTGTGGAGGGAATAGCCTTTATCTTCTATGATTGCTGCTATTTCTTCGAAGTGCCGCATATAAACGCTCCTTTTGGGTTTTTGGATTGGTAAACATATATTACCACAAATCCAGCGTTTGTGCGGCTTTTCTATTCTTTCTTTTTATTTGGTTATTATTTACCAACTAGGTTTCTTGCGATTTGCTCGGGGTGCGAAACATGAGTTATTTTTTTGCCATACTTTTTTTGTTTTATTTTACGAGAAAATATGCTAAAGTAGTAGATAGATGTGCCGATATATTGACGTGAGGATTAGATAGTATACTCATTAATCGAATTTCGGCATGATTTAGCACAATAATCCATTATAACGAAACAGGGGGCAGAATATGGCAGACGGAGGCGTTAAGTTCGCGGAACAGCCGATGGGTTATGACAAACAGCAGGTCGATAGCTACATAACCAAACTAACGTATGAGTATAACGCGATGCATAACGAATACTTGAACCTGGTCACTAAGTGCAACAGCTTGTCGGAAACATGCTTGCGATTATCAGATGAAAAGAATCGGCTTACGGAGGCGTTGAATCAGCAGCCTTCACAAAGCAGGGAGAATGAATCCGCCATAGCCAAGGCTATTATTGACGCGGAAATGCTGGCGAAACAGATTGTGGATCGTGCTAATACGGAGTCCGCCAAGATCGAGGAGTCTATACGCATGGCTCGTGAAGAGATGAAGCAGCTGCAGTTAATGAAGGATAAAATGCTGATAGAGATACATGAGATGCGCAAAAGATTCAATTCAATATTTTCAGAATAACACTGGAAACAGCCGGGGGTATGAGGCATGGCAAAGCCGCTGAACGAGATAAATACGGAATTCGAAATCACGCGGAATAAAGTGGATGATACTTCTATCCGTATGCCTCAGGAACGATACACTGAAATGTGGAAGCCGGATCCGGGGAGATTTACACTGCCCGGTCCCGACCGGACCGGGTCAAGATATTCGCCGCCGCTGCCCGATGTGATTAAGCCGAGGTTCCAGTTGCCCGAGCCTGACCCGGTGATACCAAAATACACGCCGCCGGATCTGGTAATGCCTAAATACACGCTGCCGCCGGAACCGGAAATATCGAAATACACGCCGCCGGCTTCGATAATGCCTAAATACACGCCGCCGGATCCGTTAATACAGAAATATACATCACCGGATCCGGTAATACCGAAGTACACAACGCCGGATTCGGTGATGCCGAGGTATACGCCGCCGCCCGATCTGATGATTCCGACATATACACCACTGCGGCTTGATCCGGAGGTACCGGGATATACGCCGCGGCAATTTGAGCCTTCAACTGAAGACTCCGCGCGACCATGGCTCAGGCAGACGCCGGAACCGCTCGCGTCGTTAAATTTTGAACCGGTAAGACCGAAGTTTTCACAAATTTCGATTTCCGATTACACGCCCGCTCCTGTAAATACTTATCGCGAGCCGCCGCCGCCGTCGGAACCCGAAATTCAGCCGATAAATGTCGATATCGGCGAAAGGCTGCGAAAGGCCGCCGCGCGGCGTCAGGGAGAGCCTGTGTCGGAAGACGGCGAGGCTCCGATAATCGTTACGCCATCATTGCCTAAAACAGCGAAACCGAAAAGAGATCAACAACCAAGGAAAGTTCAAAAGGCAAAGACCCATCACGCTAAAGCAAGGGGCAAAGAAAATAATTCCGCGAAAAACACCATTGCCGATGTTCTGTTTTACAGCGTGCTCGTGGCGTTGGTTATCGGCGCGCTTTATTGGGGAAAGGACAGCGGCAAGCCGATTAACATATTCGGTTATTCCGCTATGAACGTGCTTTCGACAAGTATGCAGGATACAATACCAAAGGGTTCGCTGATTATTACGAGTCAAGT